>NZ_JBEOUK010000021.1:0-131512 GCF_040304045.1 Kitasatospora sp. NPDC094016 | reverse complement strand
CGTTCGGCGGTGAGGGCGGGTCGGCCGGTGTAGCCGCGGGCGAGTCCGGCGCCGGCGATGTACAGCTCGCCTGCCACGCCGGCGGGTACGGGCTGCAAGGCGGTGTCGAGCACGTAGGTGCGGGTGTTGGCCAGCGGGCGGCCGATCGGCACCACGTTCGGGACCGCCGAGGCGGTCGGCATCGGGAACTGGGTCGCGCACAGCGTCGTCTCGGTCGGCCCGTACAGTGCCCGCACCGCGATGCCCGGGACGGCCTCCAGCACCCGGCGGACGGCGGGGGCGGAGACGACGTCCCCACCGGTCAGCACCTCGCGCACACCGCTGAAGATGCCCGGGTCCTCCTCCGCGATGACGCGGAACAGCCCGGCGGTGACGTGCACGTGGGTGAGCCCGTGCGCCCGGACCAGCTCGCGGATGGCGGAGGCGTCCAGGTCGCCCTGCGGCGCGACGACCACCTGGCCGCCGGAGAGCAGCGGCGCCCACAGTTCGTAGGTCGAGGCGTCGAAGGCGTGCGGGGCGTGGAAGAGCACCCGCAGCCCGTCGGGGTGGTGCCAGCACGGGTCCGTCGCGAGCTGCACCACGTCCCGGTGGGTGATGGCGATGCCCTTGGGCACCCCGGTGGATCCGGAGGTGAACATCACGTACGCGAGCTGCTCCGGGTGGAGCCCGGCGGGCTGGGCGCGCCGCCTGCGCGGGCCGTCGAACCAGCCCTCGGTGAGCGGCAGGACGGGGCAGGGGGCGTCGGTGGCCAGCGGGTGGTCCTGGTGCGCGGGATCGACCAGGACGAGCGCCGCCCGCGTCTCGGCGGTGATCTGCCGCAGCCGTTCGGCCGGGTGCCGGTCGTCCAGCGGGACGTAGGTGCCGCCGGCCTTGGCCACCGCGAGGATCGCCGTCACCAGGTCGGCGGAGCGGTCCATCAGGAGGATCACCGGGGTGTCGGCGCCGACGCCGACCTCGGCGAGGTGGGTCGCCAAGTGCTCGGCCCGGGATTCGAGTTCGGCGTAGCTGAGCTGTTCGGCGTCGGTGATCAGGGCGGGGGTGTCGGGGGTGGCGGCGGCCTGGGCCTCGAACAGCTGCGGCAGGGCGGCCTCGGGCACCGGTGCGGTCGGTCCGTTCCAGCCGGTGAGCAGGTGCTCGCGTTCGGCGGGGTCGAGGATCTCGATGCTGCCGATCGGGGCGTCGGGGTCGGCCGCGACGGCGCGCAGGACGCGCAGCAGCCGCTCGGCGAGGGCGGTGGCGGTGGCGTGGTCGAACAGGTCGGCCGCGTACTCGACCGCCACGGACAGGCCCGCCTGGGGGCCCTGTTCGGTGAAGCGGAAGGACAGGTCGAACTTGGCCACGTCCAGCTCGAAGGGGTGGTCCGCGCAGGCCAGGTCGCCGAAGGCGGCGGGCACCGCCGGGCCGCTCTCCAGGGCGACGAGCGACTGGAAGAGGGGGTGGCGGGTGGTGCGCGGGGGGTTGAGGTGTTCGACCAGGCGCTCGAAGGGGATGTCCTGGTGGTCGTAGGCGTCGAGGTCGGTGCGGCGGACGCGGTCCAGCAACTCGCGGAAGGTGGGGTTGCCGCTGGTGTCGGTGCGCAGCAGCAGGGTGTTGACGAAGAAGCCGACCAGGTCGTCGAGGGCTTCGTCGGTGCGGCCGGCGACGGGGGTGCCGAGCGGGAGGTCGGTGCCCGCGCCGAGGCGGGTGTAGAGGGCGGCGACGGCGGCTTGCAGGGCCATGAACAGGCTGGCGTTCTGCGCGCTGGCCAACTCGGCCAGGGCGGTGTGCAGTTCGGCGCCGACCTCGAACTCGGCGGCGCCGCCCCGGTGGCTGGGAGCGGTCGGGCGCGGCCGGTCGTAGGGGAGCACCAGCTCCTCCGGGAGGCCGGACAACGCCTGCTGCCAGTAGCCGAGTTGTTCGGCGAGCAGGGCGGTGGGCTGCTGCGGGGTGCCGAGGAGTTCGTGCTGCCAGAGGGCGTAGTCGGCGTACTGCACCGGCATCGGCTGCCACTGCGGTGCGGCGCCGGTGAGCCGGGCTTCGTAGGCGGTGGCGAGGTCCCGTAGGAGCGGTGCGACGGACCAGCCGTCGGTGGCGATGTGGTGCATGAGGACGAGCAGGACGTGTTCGTCGTGCGGGAGGGAGAGCAGCGTCGCACGGACGGGCAGGTCGTGGGCGAGGTCGAAGACCTGCCCGCCGGCCTCGGCCAGGGCGGCCCGGAGCGCCTCCTCGGTGGCCACGGGTATGGTCCGCAGGATCGACTCGGGTGTTTCGGCGATCAGTTGGTGCGGCTGGCCGTCGGTGGTCGGGAAGACGGTGCGCAGCACCTCGTGCCGGGTCACCACGTCCCGCAGCGCGCCTTCCAGCGCGGGGCGGTCGAGGGTGCCCGTCAGCCGGAGGGCGACGGGCGTGTTGTAGAGCGCGCTCGGGCCCTCGAACTGCTCGATGAACCACAGGCGTTGCTGCGCGGAGGACAGCGGGACGCGCTCCGGTCGGGTGGCGGGCCGCAGGGCCGGGCGGGCCGCGCCGGAGGCGGGCAGGGCGGCGGCCAGGGTGGCCACCGTCGGGTGCTCGAAGAGCGCGCGGATCGGCAGCTCCGTGCCGAGGGCGGTGCGGGCGCGGCTGACCAGCTTGGTGGCGAGGAGGGAGTGGCCGCCGAGGTCGAAGAAGCTGTCGTCGATGCCGACCGAGGCCAGCCCGAGGACCTCGGCGAAGAGTTCGCAGAGCGCCTGCTCGGTGCCGGTGCGCGGGGCCCGTCCGGCGGCGGCGCCGCTGTAGTCGGGGGCGGGGAGGGCGCGGCGGTCGACCTTGCCGTTGGGGGTGACGGGCAGCGCGTCGAGGGCGACGATCGCGGCGGGCACCATGTAGCCGGGCAGGCGGTCGGTGACGAAGGCGCGCAGCTCGTCGGGCCGGACGGGGCCCGTGACGTAGGCGA
This sequence comes from Kitasatospora sp. NPDC094016, assembly GCF_040304045.1. Taxonomy (NCBI): domain Bacteria; kingdom Bacillati; phylum Actinomycetota; class Actinomycetes; order Kitasatosporales; family Streptomycetaceae; genus Kitasatospora; species Kitasatospora sp. NPDC094016. Next base: position 128,601 of record NZ_JBEOUK010000021.1, on the reverse strand, counting down.
CCAGGCGCTTGTCGCCCGGCTGGTCCTGGCGGACCACGGCGACGGCCTGGCCGACGGCCGGGTGGGCGGTGAACGCGGCCTCCACTTCGCCGAGTTCGATCCGGAAGCCGCGCAGCTTGACCTGGTCGTCGGCGCGGCCGACGAACTCCAGTTCGCCCGTGCCGGTCCAGCGCACCACGTCACCGGTGCGGTACATCCGGCCGCCGGGCTCGCCGAAGGGGCAGGCCACGAAGCGCTCGGCGGTCAGGCCGGCGCGGCCGACGTAGCCCCGGGCCAGCCCGGCGCCCGCGACGTACAGCTCACCGGCGACGCCGACGGGGACCGGGCGCAGCCCGGCGTCCAGCGCGTACACCCGGGTGTTGGGCAGCGGCCGCCCGATCGGTACGGCGGCCGGCACCTCGGCGGCGGTGGCCATCGGGTGGCGGGTCGCGAAGGTCGTCGTCTCCGTCGGCCCGTAGCCGTTCACCACCCGCAGGCCGGGGCAGTGCTCCAGCACCCGCCGGATGGCGGCCGGCGAGACGATGTCCCCGCCCGTCCACACCTCGCGCAGCCCGGCGAAGGTCTCCGGGGCCTCGGCGGCCAGCACGTTGAAGAGCCCGACCGTCATCCAGGCGGCGCCGACCTGCCCCCGGCCGATCGCGGTCGCCAGCTCGGCGACGCCGAGCCGCCCGGCGGGGGCGACCACCACGCGGCCGCCCGAGAGCAGCGGGACCCAGAGCTCGTAGGTGGAGGCGTCGAAGGCGACGGGGGAGTGCAGCAGGACGCGCTGGTGGCCGCCGTCCGTGAACGTCCCGCCGAGCGCGAGGTCGACCACGGACCGGTGGGTGACGCCGATGCCCTTGGGCACGCCGGTCGAGCCGGAGGTGTGCATCACGTACGCCAACTGGTCGGCGCTCAGGGGGAGTCCGAGGTTCCCGGCGGTGTCGTCGCCCTCGGGGTCGAGCACGTCCAGTCCGGCCGGCGCGGGGTGCGCCCGGTGGGCGGTGTCGGCCAGCACCAGCCGGGCCCCGGAGTCCGCGAGGACGGCCCGCAGGCGTTCGACCGGCTGCGCGCCGTCCAGCGGTACGAAGGCGCCGCCGGCCTTGAGCACGGCCAGGATCGCCACCACCAGGGCGGCCGAGCGCTCCATCAGCAGCGCGACGGGGGTCTCGGGGCGGACCCCGGCCTCGACCAGCCGCACCGCCAACCCGTTGGCCCGCGCGTTGAGTTCGGCGTAGGTCAGCTCGACGTCGTCGGCCGTGAGCGCGACCGCGTCGGGCGCCGCGGCGGCCCGCGCCTCGAACAGCTCGGGCAGCGCGGCCTCCGGCAGCGGCGCGGTGGCGCCGGTCCCGCCGGCCAGCAGCCGCTCGCGCTCTTCCTCGGTCAACACCTGGACGGCGCCGACGAGTTCGGCCGGGTCGGCGACGATCCGGTCGAGCAGGGCGAGGAAGCGGTCCAGCAGGGTGCGCGCCTCGGCGGGGGTGAAGGCGTCGGGCCGGTGGTCCAGGCGCAGTTGGAGGCCGTCGCCGGGGGTGAGTGCCAGCAGCAGCGGGTAGTGCGCGCTGTCGACGTCCTCGACCAGGGTGACGTGGGTGGCGCCGCTCGGGTCGGCCTCGTCCAGGGCGGACGGGTCCGGGTAGTTGCCGTACACCGTGACGGTGTCGAACAGGCTGCCCACTCCGGCGAGTTGCTGGATCTCGGTGAGGCTGAGGTGCTGGTGGTCCAGCAGTGCGGACTGCTCGTGCTGGAGGCGCAGCAGCAGCTGCCCCCAGCTCTCGGCCGGGTCGAGGGTGACGCGCACCGGCACGGTGTTGATGAGCAGGCCCACCATCCGCTCCACGCCCGGCAGGTCGTGCGGCCGGCCGGACACGGTGGTGCCGAAGAGCACGTCCTCGCGCCCAATGAGCCGGGCCAGCAGCACGCCCCAGGCGGCCTGGACGAGGGTGTTGAGGGTGACGCCGTAGCGGCGGGCGGTGCGGGCCAGCGCCTCGGTGGCCGCCGGGGTGAGGCCGGTGTGCAGGCGTAGCGGCAGCAGGGGGGCGGTGGCGGAGCGGCCGGGGGCCAGCAGGGTGGGCTCGTCGGCGCCCGCCAGGGCCTGGGCCCAGGCGGCGCGGGCGGCGGCGCCGTCGCGCCGGGTGAGCCAGCGCAGGTACTCGCGGTAGGGGGCGGCCGGGGGCATCGGCTGCTGGAAGTACAGGCCCCACAGCTCCTCGGCGAACAGCGGGGTGGACCAGCCGTCCAGCAGGATGTGGTGTGCGGCGGCGATCAGCTGGTGGCGCCCGGGGGCGAGGGTGAGCAGGGTGTAGCGCAGCAGCGGCGGCCGGGCGAGGTCGAAGCGGCGGCCGTACTCGGCGGCGGCGATCCGCGCGGCCTCGGCCCGCGGGTCGGCGTGCGCCGTCAGGTCGAGGACGGTGAAGGGCAGTTCGGTGCCGTCCGGCACGGCCTGCACGGGCGGGCCGTCGGGGCGCTGGTGGAAGCCCGCCCTGAGGTTCGGGTGGCGCAGCAGCAGGGCCTCGGCGGCGGCGCGCAGCCGGTCGGCGTCCACCGGGCCGGTGAGGTCGAAGGTGCAGACGGAGGTGTAGACGTCGGCGCCGTCGGTGTCGTACGCCGCGTGGAAGGCCATGCCCTGCTGGAGCGGCGAGGTGGGCCAGACGTCCACCAGGCGGGCGGGGGCGTGGTGTTCGGCGAGCTGGTCCAGTTCGGCCTGGCCGAGCGTGACGAGCGGGAAGTCGGAGGGGGTGTGTCCGCCCGCGTCCGGCCGGTCGGCGTGCTCGGCGAGCGCGCGCAGCGCGGTGAACCACGCCTCGGCGAGCGCGGCCACGCGCTCCTCGGTGAGCAGCCCGGTGGCGTAGGACCACTGGGCGACCAGCAGCGGGCCCTGCGGGGTGTCGACGGTGGTGGCGTCCAGGCCGAGCACCCGGCCGAGCGCGAGACCGGTCGCGGCGCCCTCGCTCATCGCCTCGGTGCCGGCGAGCACGTCCTCGGCGGTGACGCCCTCCGGCGCGAAGCGGCCCAGGTAGTTGAACTCGACCTGCGGATCGGCGTACCCCCCCAGCACGGTGGCGGTGGCCGGGTTGAGGTGGCGCAGCAGGCCGTAGCCGATGCCGTTGTCCGGGACGGCGCGCAGCTGCTCCTTGACCCGGCCGAGGGCCCGGCCGAGCCCGGGGCCGGCCGCGGTGACCTCGGACCAGGGCAGCGCCCCGGGGGCGAGCCGGACGGGGTAGAGGGAGGTGAACCAGCCGGCGGTGCGGTGCAGGTCGACGCCGTCGACGATCTCCTCGCGGCCGTGGCCCTCGGCGGTCACCAGCACGGCGCCGTCCGGACCGGCGGTCGCCGCGCCGCGCCAGTGGCCGAGGGCGAGCGCCAGCGCGGTGAGCAGCACGTCGTTGACCTGCGCGTGGTAGGCGGCCGTGACGCGGGTCAGCAGCGCCTGGGTGGTCTCGGCGGGCAGCACGAGCCGCAGGACGCCCTCGGTGGCGTAGGTGTCCCGGGCCGGGTCGAGCGGGCGCGCGCCGAGCAGCGGGTCCGGGGTGGCCAGGGCGGCCTCCCAGAGCGGGAGTTCGGCGGCCCGGCGGTCGGTCCCGGCCTCGGCGGTGAGCCGCTGGGCCCAGCGGCGGAAGGAGGTGGGCACCGGCGCCAGCGCCACGGCCCGGCCCTCGCGGGCGGCGGCGAGCGCGGCGAGCAGGTCCTCCTCGACGATGCGCCAGGTGACGCCGTCCACCGCCAGGTGGTGGATCACGAGCAGGAGCTGCGGGGGCAGGCCCGGCCCGGCGTCGAACCGGACGGCCTGGAGCATCCGGCCGTCCTCGGGCGAGAGGCGCCCGCGGGCGGCCTCGGTCTCGGCGCGCAGCGCCTCCCCGGTGGCCGGGCCCGCGACGTGCCGCAGCACGGCCTCGGCGGGGACGGCGCCGGGGGCGGGGACGTGCAGCGTCCAGGGGCGCTCGGCGAGCGGGGAGGTGCGGGCGCGGAAGACGTCGTGGTGGTCGAGCAGCGCCTGGAGGGCCGTGGCCGCGTGCTCGGGCCCGCTCCCGGCGGGGAGGGTGAGCAGGGTGGACTGGTAGAAGCTCTCGACGGCGCCGTGCTGCGCGGCCAGCCAGTGCACGATGGGCGTCGGCGGCACCTCGCCGAGGCCGGCCCCGGCGGGTTCGGCGACGACCGGCCCCTCCAGCGGTCGGGCGATCCGGGCCAGTGCCTCGACGGTCGGCGAGAGGAACACCTCGCGGGGGGTGAGCTGCAGCCCGGCCTGCCGGGCCCGGGAGACGAGCCGGATGGCCACGATGGAGTCGCCGCCGAGCTCGAAGAAGGAGTCCGTGACGCCCACCGCGGGCAGGCCCAGCACCTCGGCGAAGAGGCGGGCGAGGGCGTGCTCCAGCTCCCCGGCGGGGGCCCGGCCGCCCTCCTCGGCGGCGGCGAAGACCGGCGCGGGCAGGGCGCGCTTGTCCACCTTGCCGTTGGGCGTGAGCGGCAGCCGGTCGAGCACCACGACGGTGGGCACCATGTGGTCGGGCAGCCGCTCGGCGCAGTACGCGCGCAGCTCGGCCGGGTCGGCGGCGCCGACGGTGTAGCCGACCAGGCGGCGCTCGCCCGGGCGGTCCTCGCGGACCAGCACCACGGCCTGGCGCACCTCGGGGTGGGCGGAGAGGGCCTGCTCGACCTCGCCGAGCTCCACCCGGAAGCCGCGGATCTTCACCTGGTCGTCGGCCCGGCCGACGAAGTCCAGCTGCCCGTCCGGCCGTTGGCTGCCGAGGTCGCCGGTGCGGTACATCCGGTCGCCGGGCTCACCGAAGGGGCAGGCGACGAAGCGTTCGGCGGTCAGGCCGGGGCGCCCGAGGTAGCCCCGGGCCAGGTGCGGGCCGGAGACGTACAGCTCGCCCACGGTGCCCGGCTCGACCGGGCGCAGCCGCTCGTCCAGCACGTGGATGCGCACGTCCTGGCAGGGGTGGCCGATCGGGGGCTGCTCCTCGCCGGTGAGCGGCTCGCTCATGGTGACGATGACGGTGGTCTCGGTCGGCCCGTAGCTGTTGAGCATCAGGCGGTCGCGGCCGCAGCGGGCGGCCAGTTCGCGCGGGATGGCCTCGCCGCCGCCGATCAGGGTGCGCAGGGAGGGCAGCGGCACGTCCGGCAGGGTGGCCGCCATCGCGGTGGCGATGTCGGCGTGGGTGACGCTGTACTGCTCGATCAGGTCGGCCAGCGGCTCGCCGACCAGCTGGCTCTGCTCGCGGGGGAGCACCAGGGCGGCGCCCGTGGAGAGCGCCACGGCCAGGTCGGAGACGGAGACGTCGAAGCTGAGCGAGGCGGCCTGGAGCACCCGGCTGCCGGGGCCGACCCCGGTGGCGGCGACCTGGGTGTCGATCATGCTGGGCAGCCCGGTGTGGGTGACGGCCACGCCCTTGGGCACTCCGGTGGAGCCGGAGGTGTAGATCACGTACGCGGTGTTCCCGGCGCTCAGCGGCCGCACCCGCTCGGCGGCGGTGAAGGGGGTGCCGGGCCGGGCGGCCAGCTCGGCGAGGTGCCCGGGGTCGTCGAGCAGCAGCCGGGGGGCGCCGGTCCCGGGCAGCTGGGCGGCGGCCTCGGCGGTGGTGAGCACCAGGGCGGCGCGGGAGTCGGTCAGCATGTGGCGCAGCCGCTCGGCGGGGTAGGCCGGGTCGGCGGGCAGCCAGGCGGCGCCGGTCTTGGCGACGGCGAGGATCGCGGCGACGGCCTCGGGGGACTTCGGCAGGGCGAGCGCGACGATGTCCTCGGTGCCCAGGCCGCGGGCCGCGAGCACCCGGGCCAGCCGGTTGGCGCGGGCGTCCAGCTCGGCGTACGTGAGGGTGGTGCCCTCGGCGTACAGGGCGGGGGCCTGCGGGGTGCGGGACGTCTGGGCGTCCACCAGCGTGGTCAGGGTCGGCCGCCGGTCGGCTCTGTGCGTCTGCTGGACCCCGGACATGTGACTCTCTCCCTCGTACGGCTGGCCCCCGCGGTGGCGGGAACGGCTTGCTCGGCGACCTTCGGGGCGGTCGGCCCGGGCGGTCGATGGAGCGGCGGTGCGGTGGCATGGTGGCGCGGTGCTGGTGGCGCTGGTGGTGCGGTGCTGGTGGCGCTGGTGGTGCTGGCTGGTTCTGGCGGTGCGGTTCCAGCGGTGCCGCGGTGCTGCGGTGCGGCTTCAGCGCTGGGCCGCTGCGGTCAGTGGCCGGACTGCTGGGCGAGCAGGCTCTTCGGCCGCAGGTCCTGCCAGTGCTGTTCGACGTAGTCGAGGCAGTCCTGCCGGCCGGCGGCGCCGAAGACCTGCTGCCAGCCGTCGGGCACCGGGCTGAAGCCCGGCCACAGCGAGTGCTGGCCCTCGTCGTTCACCAGGACGAGGTAGCTGGCGTCGGGGTCCTCGAACGGGTTCGCCATCGTCGGTTTCCTCTTTGTTCGGAGAAATTTCGGGGAGGAGGGAATTACGCCGGAGCGCGGCTCACGGACCCCAGCCGGAGTCGGCGTTGGGCGCCGAGACGAGGGTGGCGGCGGCCAGGGGCGAGTACGGGTCGGCGCTGCTCTGGACGCCCAGTCCGGCGACCAGCAGAACGGCGAGAATCCCGAGCATATGGTGAATGCGAACGGCAAGATTCTTCATCGTTAATTCCTTTTTCCGAGGGGGCGGTCGGCCCTCTTCGCTCGGAAATTCATCCTGCCGAGGCTCAAACGGGGGTGGAAGCTCTGGCCATGATCGGGAACACGCATTGCGGGAACCGGAAGCCCGAACAGATCATGTCAAAAACAGACAGATCTGATCCAAAGAGTGCCTGGCACTGTCAGATCAGTGGTGGGAACCGGTCACTGGCGAGGGTTTCGGTCAACCGCTCTCCCGGCACGTCGCCGGGGGAGACTCCGGCCCCCGGAAGTCGCCGAACCCCCCGCAGGGGGCGGGAGGTTACGGAGTGTCAGCATTATAGGTTACGGAGCGTCAGTGCTCGCGGTTATGGAGCGTCAGAAATGGGATCCCCGGCGCAGTTCCTCGCGGACGGTGGGCCAGTCGTCGCTCCACGTCCGCCCCGCCGAGGCGGGTGACTCCAGGGCGATCGTCGCCAGGTAGGCGCGCTTGAGCGCGGCCCGCTCGTCCTGCACCCGGCCCGAGGCCTGCTCGATCCGGCGCAGCCGGGCGTGCAGCCGCTCCAGCGCGCCCCCGCCCGCGAGCAGGCGCCGCGCCGCGGGGCCGAAACGGAAGCCGGCCGCGAGCAGCGGCCAGGCCGACCGCCACACCCGGAACACCTCGCGGTGGCCCGGACCCCACTCCCGCTCGGCCCGGGACAGCCGCGCCATCGCCGCCCGCTCGGTGGGCGCGGCACAGATCTCGCGCAGCGTCCGCGCGAGCGCGCCCCAGTCCTCGCCGGGCGCGTGCCGCAGCGCGGCGGGCAGCAGGTGGGCCATCGAGCCGTGCACCACGGTGCGCGGCCACCGCGCGGACACCGCCTCGGCCAGGCCCCCGCCGGTGTCGCCGACCAGCACCCAGACCTCGCGCACCCCGCGCTCGGTGAGCTCGGTCAGCACCTGCGGCCAGTGCTCCCCGTCCGTGGCCGGCCACAGGCCCAGCACCTCGCGCCGGCCGTCGGCGGAGATCCCGAGCGCCAGGTGCACCAGCGGGCCGCCCGAGCGGCCGCTGCGCACCGCGTCCAGGAAGACCGCCGGGTAGACGGGGCCGAGCGGGCACCGGCGCCGCTCGTCGAGCTCGTCGAGCACCTGGTCGGTGATGGCGGAGACGGTCTCCCGGCTGAGCTCCACGCCGTACACCTCGGCCAGGTGCGCCACCAGCTCGCCCGAGCTGAGGCCGCGCGCGGTGAGCGAGATGACCAGCCGGTCGAGGCCGGGCAGCCGGCGGGCCCGGGGGCGGACGGCCCGGGGGGTGAAGCTGCCCTGGCGGTCCCGGGGCACCCGCACCTCGACCGGGCCGACCTCGGTGAGCAGCCGTCTGGCCCGGGCGCCGTTGCGGACGTTGGCGCCGGGTCCGGTGCCGGGCTCGGTGCCGGGCTCGGTGCCGGGTTCGGCCCCGTGCAGGTGCTCCTGGAGTTCGAGCTCCAGGGCGTGCTCGATCAGCTGCTTGGCGAGCGTCTGGAACAGCCCGCCGTCGCCCAGCAGCCGGATCGCGCCGGAGCCGACCTGCTCGGCGGCGGCCTCCGCCAACTGCCGTACCAGCCGCTGGTCCACCAGCTCGGCCAGGTCCACGGGCGGGACCGCCGGCCCGGGATCAGCTCGCAACAAGGGGTGCCCTCCGTCTGTCGGCCGTTCGTCCGCCGGCCGTCCGCCCCGGCCGCCCCGACGGGGCGACAGGCGCGACACGGCGGCCATCCGCCTGTCACCGCGGCCGGGTGCGCTCGGGTCCGCCACTGCCGCGGTCGGCTCCCCCGCCTCCGGGCGCGCTCGGCTTCGCCGTCGGCCGCTGATTTCCGCGCCACTTGGGCGTACACTCACGGCAGTCAGAGCCCGGGGGGACGGCTTCCGAACGACAGGTGATTTCCATCCTGCCATTTCAGACGCCTGGCGGTGGCCGGTACGGGCATTCGTGAAACCGCAATGCCGAAGCCGGAAGGATGCCCAGATGTGCCTATCCCAGGACAACAGCGCGGGAATGGGGACACCGCAGCTCTGTGACCGGGGGATCGAGTTCTACCGGGCGGTGCTGGCCGAGGGCTGCGCCACCGGAGACGCCCCCGAGTGCCTGCTCGCGATGGGCCTGCTGCGCTCCGTGCCCGGCTCCGGTGAGCGGCTGACCCCCGTCCCGCCCGACATCGCGGCCACCGGCCTGACCCGGCCGCTCGAACTCGCCGTGCTGGGCCACCAGGAGCGGCTCGCCGAACTGCGCACCGCCTTCACCGCCGCCGACCGCGCCTACCAGGACGTCATGCGCCGGGCCCAGCTGCCGGTCCGCCTCCTGACGGGCGAGGAGATCAACCCCGCGCTGGAGAAGGCCGTCGCCGCCTGCACCGAGGAACTGCGCACCGCCCAGCCCGGCGGCGGCCGCAGCCCCGAGCACCTCGCGGACGCCCTCCCGCGCGACCTCGCCCTCGCCGGGCGCGGCGTGCGCCAGCGCACCCTCTACCAGCACACCGTGCGCGCGCACGGCCCGACGCTGGCCTACATCGAGCAGGTCACGGCCCAGGGCGCCCGGATACGCACCCTGAACGAGGTGTTCGACCGGGTGATCATCTGCGACCGCTCCACGGCCTTCGTCCCGGCCGCGGCCGACCGCGAGGCCGCCGCGATGCTCATCCAGTTCCCACCGCTGGTCGAGTACCTGCTCAAGATCTACGAGTTGATGTGGGAACGCGCCGAGCCGGTCACCTACCTGGAGGGCCGCCACCGCCCCCAACTGCTCACCGACCGCACCCGCCAGAACGTCCTGCGCCTGATGGTCAACGGCTACACCGACGAGGCCATCGCCTCCCGCCTCGGCATGAGCACCCGTACGGTCTCCAGCCACATCCAGAAGGCCAGCGAACTCCTCGGCAGCCGCAGCCGAGGCCACCTCGGCTACATCATCGCCCGCGAGGGCGTCCTGGACGAACCCCTCGACGACCTGTGACCGGCACCGGGGGCCGTCGCCGTCGCTCGATGGGACGGCCCCCGGTGGCCGGTGCTACTCGTAGCGCAGTTCGCTGGGCCGCATCAGGCGCAGGAGCCGCGGCAGGCCGAGCGCGGTCGTGAGGAGGACGGCGCCGGCGGCGATCGCGGACATGGCCAGCATCGAGCCCCAGTCGAGGGCGAAGGGCAGGCCCGCCGCGTACTGGAGGACGGCTCCCATCAGCAGGCCGCCGACGGCGGCCAGCAGCATGCCCAGGGCCATCGGGACGAGGGTCTGCCACAGCACCGACAGGCCCAGGATCCGGCGGCGGGTGCCGACGGCGTTCAGCACGCCGAGGATGCGGCGCTGCTCCCGGAAGCGCTCCAGCTGGCCGACCAGCAGGCTGAGGGCGACCAGCAGCAGGGTGACGGCGGAGCCGGCGGTGAGCAGGCGTTTGACGGCGAGGTAGGTCGGGTCGACGGTGCGGTCGAGCGGGGACCCGGCGAGGCCCTGCGGGTCGATCGCCATGACGTCGGTGGCGAGTTGCTCCTTCGGGTCCGGCAGGCCGGGGGCCATCGCGACCAGGACGGTCGCGGGCTGGCCGCGCAGTGCGGCGGCCGGGGCGGCGCCCGGGGTGAGGAGCAGCAGGCCGGAGCCGAGCCGCCCGTTGGGGTCGGCGCCTTCGACGGGCTCGACGGTGGCCGTCACCGCGGGCAGCGGCCAGGACGGCGGCTCGCCGTCACCGCGGAAGAAGGCGGCGTGGACGGTCGTGCCGGGCTTGGCCGCGGCGGCGGCGTCCTTGCCGGTGTCCGTGCCGCCGCTCGTGCCGACGTCCGCGCCGGCGATCGTGCCGGCGTCCGGTCGGGTGGTCCGGCCCTGGACGGCGAAGGCGTCACCGTCCTTGCAGTCGGGCAGGGTGGCGAAGCTGCGCAGCACGGCGCAGTCGGCGATCCGGACGGCGGGCAGCTCCCAGAGCTTGGCGGTGGGGGTCTCCAGGGCGAACTCGGTGTAGGCGGCGGTCGCCTGCACCCCGGGGGAGCGCGCCAGCGAGTCGGCGAGCCGGTCGGCCTGCGGGCCGCCGCCCGGGAAGGACACCGACTGCTGGTACGGCCCGACCGCGGCGCGGGGGCCGGGTCGGCCCTCGTAGCTCGCGCTGACACCGAGGAAGAGCGCCTGCAGGGCGATCGCCCCGGCGACGGCGACGACCACGCCGCTGACCGCGGCCGAGGCGGGGCCAGAGCTCAACTGGAGCCTTCGGATGGCGAGTTGCCAGGACACACCGCCGCCGGAGCGCCGGGTGGCGGCCTCCACCAGCCAGGGCAGCAGGGTGCAGACGCCCACCAGCATCAGCAGCACGCCGACCGCGACCAGCAGTGAACCGCGGCTGTCCTGAACGGAGTTGAAGACGGCGGTGCGCCCCATCCCGGACGGGTTGAACTGCGTGGGCAGCGCCAGCGCGAGCGCCGTCAGGGCGAGGCCGGCCAGCGGCAGTGCCAGCCGCCACCCGATCCGGCGCCGGCCGGGGCCGGACCGGCGGACCACGCCGAGCGGGTCGACGGTGACCCGGCGCATCGCCAGCAGGGTCACGCCGACGCCGAGGAGCGGCACGACCACGGCGATCGCGGCGGCGATGGCGGGGTGCGGCGCGATGTCCTCGGGGTAGAAGCTGAAGCCCGCGAGCCGCAGGTGGCCGGTCAGCCGCCGGCCGAGCAGGAACAGCGCCGCGCCCGCGACCAGGCCCAGCACCGCGCCGACCAGGGACTCCCCGGCGGCGAGCCGGGCGGTCATCCGGCGGTCCGCGCCGACCAGGCGCAGCGCGGCGAGCCTGCGGTCGCGCCGTTCGCCGCCGAAGCGGGCGGCGGCGGCGAGGAAGACGCCGACCGGGGCCAGCATCACGGTCAGGCCGACGGCGTTGAGCAGGATCAGCCGGGAGTCCATCGGCTTGGGCGGCGAGAAGTGGCCGTACGAGGTGACGCGGGCGGCTCCGGCGTCCAGCGAGAGCCGGTCGCTGCCGAGCAGGTAGCCGGCCTGGCCGGGGCCGAGCAGGCCGTCCGGGCCGATGCCGCCGACCACCGGGTAGGGGAGGCGGTCGCGCAGCAACTGGTTGGCCGGGTCCTTCAGGAGCTCGGCCAGGGCGGGCGAGACGACCATCCGCCCCGGCGGCGGGTATGCGGCCACTCCGGGAGGGAGCGCCGCGTCCGGGCCCTCCGGCTGGACGACCCGCCCACGGATCGCGGTGCCCCGGAACGTGGTGTCGGCGATGGCGATGAGGACCGTCCGGTCGCCGGGCGTGGGCAGGTCCTCGTCGCGGAAGGTGTCGTTCTGCACGTACAGGCGCTCGTTGCGGTGCTGGACGATGCCGGGGAAGGAGGCCGTGAACAGCAGCAGTGCCACCCCCAGGCCGACGCCGCAGGCGGTGAGCAGCAGCCGCCCCCAGCCGTCCCGCCCGTTGGTGAGGGCCAGGCGCACGCCGAGGCCGAGCTGGTCCAGGAACGGCGAGCGGACCCGGTCGGCGGCGGGGGCGCTCGTGGCGGGGGTGCTCGCGCTGGAGCTACCGGTGTCGGGGCGGTTCACGCCGGGGCCGCTCATATGGCGCCCGCCAGGTCGCGGGTGCGGCCGTCGCGGACGACGATCTCGCGGTCGGCGTAGGCGGCGACCCTGACCTCGTGGGTGACCAGGACGACGGCGGCGCCGCTCTCCCGGGCGGCCTGGGTGAGCAGCTTCATCACCCGCTCGCCGTTGAGGGAGTCGAGCGCGCCGGTCGGCTCGTCGGCGAAGACCGCCCTGGGCCCGGTGATCAGGGCCCGCGCGGCGCCGACCCGCTGCCCCTGGCCGCCGGACACCTCGCCGGGGCGCTTGGCGGCCACGTCGTCCACCTCCAGACGCTCCAGCCATTCGCGGGCCCGGGCCTCGGCGGCCCGGCGGCGCAGTCCGTTGAGACGCAGCGGGAGCGCGACGTTCTCCAGGCAGGAGAGTTCCGGGACGAGCTGGCCGAACTGGAACAGGAAGCCGAACTCGGTGCGCCGCAGGGCGCTCAGCTCGGCGTCGGAACAGGCGGTGAGGTCGCGTTCCCGGTAGCGGAGGCGGCCGCTGTCGGGTCGGGTGATCCCGGCGAGGCAGTGCAGCAGGGTGGACTTGCCGGAGCCCGACGGGCCCATCACGGCGACGAGTTCGCCGGCCGCGACGGTGAGCGAGGCCCCGCCGAGCGCCGGGGTGAGCCCGAAGTTCTTGTGCAGGTCGTGGGCGGCGAGCAGGGGTTCGGACATGGTCAACGCTGGGACTCCGTGATGCGGGCGGCGAGTTCGTCCAGGCGGGCGGCGGTGAGCTCCAGCCAGCGCAGGTCGGCTTCCAGGTGGAACAGGGCGTGGTCGCAGATCAGCTGGTCGGTGAGGTCACCGGTGAGCTTGCGGCGGGTCAGCACCCGCATCTCCTTGAGGTGTTCGGCCCGCTGCGCGTCCAGGACGTCGGCGCCGGAGCGGCCGGTCAGGAGGGCGAGCACGACCTTCTGGTAGAGCGTGCTCTGCAGGTACGGCTGCGGGCTCTCCGGCTGCGCGAGCCAGTTGGCGAGGTCGGTGACCCCGGCCTCGGTGATCGCGTACCGCTTCCGCTCCGGGCCGTCGCCGGCCTCGACGCCGTCGACCACCACCAGCCCGTTCTTCAACAGCCGGGAGAGCGTCGCGTACACCTGCCCGTAGTGCAGGCCGCGGTCGCGCCCGAAGTGCTCGTCATGGAGGCGTTTGATGTCGTATCCGTGGCGGGGCTGGGTCTCCAGCAGGCCGAGGAACAGCTGTCCGAGTGACATGCTCCGGGACTATACAGGCCATGTATACACACAGGTGTATAGCGGTCCCCCTCGGGTCCGGCCGTCGGCGCCGACACGGCCGCGGCCTCCCCGAGCAGGACTCGGGGAGGCCGGAGAGGTTCGGTGCCCGGGTCAGTTCAGACCGTGGGCCCGGCGGTCAGGACGCCTGGGCGCGCACCAGCCAACGCTGGTTGGCACTGGCGGTGCAGGACCAGACCCCGAGCGCGGTGCCGTTCGCGTCTGCCCAACCGGGCAGTTCGAGGCACTTGTCGGAGATCGGGTTGTAGAGCGTGCCGTCGTAGCGACGGACCCAGGTCTGCGCGTCGTCGGCGGCGCAGGTCTGGAAGGACACCTTGGTGCCGTTGCCGGCCGGCTTGTCGTTGGTGGTGATGCACCGGTCGGTGCCGGAGACCTTGAACTTGTTGTCGGTGGTCAGGGTGAAGTGCTGGGCGTTGCCGTTGTAGCAGTTGTAGAAGGCGACCGCCGTACCGACGGAACCGCCCCAACTGTCGATGCACCTGCCGGGGTTGTAGGCGCTCTGGATCTGGACGCTGGAGCCGGCCGTGGCGAGCGTGTTGGCCTGCTGGTCGGTGAACGCGTACGGGTAGATCCGGACGTCGCTGACCGCGCCGTTCACGCGGCCGTCAGGCCCAGGGTAGCGGGTGGTGGTCTCCCCACCGATGTTCAGACTGCCGTTGGCCTTCCAGCCCGCAGGGACCTTCGCGCTTCCGGCCGCTCGGCCGTTGACGTACAGTGTCGCGGTCTGGGTGTCCGCGTTGAACGTGCCGGCCAGGTGGGTCCAGACGCCGATCCGGGGCTGCTCGGAGTCGACGGCCGCGTAGTACGTGGTGGGGCGGAGCTGGTCCGACGAGGGCAGGTTGAAGGCCCACTTGCCGTACGTCGCCGAGTACTGCAGGTAGAACGGGCTGCGCTCGTTGCCGGTCAGGGAGACGGCGGTCTGGTAGCCGTTGGTGTTGTTGACCTTGACCCAGGCGGCGACGGTGTAGCTCTGGCCGGGGGGTCCGGAAGCGACTACGTGATCGACTACGCGAAGGCGTACGACGAGGACAAGAACATCCGCCAGCTGGTGGACGAAGAGGTGGAATCGGCTCAGCGGTGGGCGGAGCGGGTCGCGCTGAAGACGGGTCGCAAAGCCTTCAGCATGACCGGTTCGGACGTATCCGCACGGGCCAAGGGTCTCTACCCGGACACGGAGAACTGACAGAAGGCCCTGGGTGACTACCGGCAATGGGGAAGTGCTGATGTGAGGGTGGAAGGGAACAAGGTCACGATGAAGCTCACCGTCCACGTGCTGGATCGGTACGACTTCAACAAGAGCAACAAGGACATCGCCAGCGGCGTCTCCGACAACGTGAACGGTAGGTTCGCGACGCTCGGCTGGGCCAAGCCCTTCACCACACGAGGCGGCCTGGAGAAGACCGTCACGTGGACAATCGGCGCATCCGGGAGCTTGGTCAGCCCGGGAAGCGGCGCGGAACACCGGTGACCTACGGGCCGGGGCCCGGTCCCGATGACACGACGTCCGGGACGGGCCCTGGCCCTGCGGTTCGGTCGGCAAGCTCTTCAACAAACCTAGAAGGTCAGGGATGATGAACCTGTGAAACGTACGTCGGTGAAGGTGACGCAGCGAGCAGATGGCGCTCGGATTCTGCTGTTGATTCCCGCCGCGGTACTGCTCGCATCCGGCTGTGCGTCTGCGCCGGAGACCAGTACCGCCGGGCAAGGTTCGGACCGCCGCCCGACCACTACCGCGCCGACCCCGGCGCAGGTGCGGACGGATGTCGAACCGCTGAAGCGCCGCTTCCCGCAGTTGGGCGAGCTGACCGCGACGAAGTGGGTCGGCCAGGTGCTGACGAAGAACTCCGTGCCGGAGATCCCCGGCCCGACCGACGTGAGCCTGGACGGAGTGGCGCAGGTCGATCCGGCGATCCTGACGGCGACCACGGGCAGCGGGATGTGGCGGGAGAGCGCCATCGAGTGCGGTGTCCCGCAGGAGATCGCCGCTGAGGTCAGGGACACGAAGATGTGGCTCCACAGTGAGGCCTTCGACAAGTCGGTCACGCGGACCCAGTACACGGGGAGCTTCTACTTCGACAAGCAGAGCAGCCGAGTCTACTTCTGCACGGTGAACCCGAAGGAACGAACCAGCTGATTCCGTCACGTTCCCACCTGGGCCCCTCGCCGAAGGCGGCGCGTTCAACGAGGGGCCCAGGTGCGTTCCGACCACACCACGACCCGGTTGGAAGGCTGTCGTCCTCATGCGGGAGGACGTTCTCAAGTTCGGAACGGGTCAGGTGACGTGGTGGACATGGGTCGGCTGCCGCCCGGTGGTTTGCTGCTCACATGATGGCGCGAGATCGGGATCCGAGTCGATGTCTTCCATGACCGGTACGTGGCCGGGTTGGTGCCGGCGTTCACCGCCGGGCCGCAGACGACTTTGTCGCTGGAGGCGCTCGCGGTGCGCACCGCGGTGCATGTCGTCATGCTGGCCGGGGACGGGGGCTCCGTTGTGGTGGGTGTGATGGCGTAGGTGGCGTACTCGACGGGGTAGGGCCTCCGAAGTCGGGAGCATCTGCCTCAGAGTCGTACTGTCCCGCACCGGCGAATCGATCTCGGTGAGTTTGCTCCGCTTTGACAGACACCATCGGTGTGGTGGTCAGGCGCGAGGACGGTTTCGTACTCGGCGGGAATGCCGATTCGATGTCATCGGAGACGGGTCTCCCAGCGGCTCCATTCTGGCCCAAGATGGATAGCACTTAGGTCTCTGGAAAGTGTACGGAAGGTTGCTAGCTATGGCTGAGGCGAACCGTCGATCGGTTAGCGGGTCCACGTTCCGATGGATTTCTACCTGCGCCGTTCGCTATGCCGTGGTCTTCATGGTTGGCTGGATGGCGATATCGCTGACGGCTCCCAGGATGTCGGACCGGGCTGGAGGTTACGGTGCCCGGAAGACTTTGTGGGGATCTTTTCTGGGATACATGGAAGGGGCTTCAGGGATGTTCCTGATGATCGGAGTCCCATCCCTGATATTGCTGGCGCTGATTTCCAGGAGAAGAGGAACCTCTGCGCCTGATGAGTTCAGGGCATTTTCCGCGGCGCTCCTTGTCATCCCTGCGCTGGTGCTCTTCCTAGTTGGCACATGGGTGATGGTCGCCATCCAGGTGGCGGTGCAGATCCTCTTTGCAGCGATCATCATGCCGGTTGCCAGGGAAAAGGAAAGCTTCTAGGATCGTTGAAGCACATGGCCGGTTAAATTAGGTCACGATCAGTTTATGTGGGCGCTCGGATGGATTTCCCGGCCGAGCGCCTCGCAGAATCCAGCGCTTGTTGGGCCGAAGGGATCGTCTGAGGCGGCAGTGAATGTGGATGCTTCGGGCGCGCAACTCAAATAAGTGGTTCTCTGCGAGGCGAGGAGGTGTGTTGCCTCGGACGGCTTCGCCCGCCTGGGTGACTTCGAGTAGTGCGCGTTGAGACGTTTAGAACGGAGGTATCGGGTGATCGAGACTCTGGGGTCAGGCTGGGAACGAGCCCAGGGCCTATTGCGTGTCCTTGCTGTCTCCCTGACTGGCATCTTGCCGCTGGCGGCTTCGTGCACGGTGGCGAAGGAGCCTCTCCCAGCTGTCATCGGGTCCTGGAAGGCGCCCGCCGCTTCGATCCAGTTCCTGGAAGGCGGCAAGATCGGCGAGGTAAGCCTGCTCCCCGCCATGTGTCGTGGAAAGAAGTCCCCGACTGCGGTGAAGTTCACCGGCACCTGGAAGTACGGGGCGCGTTCCGACGCCGGACCTGGCGCGGTCGCCCAATTGGTCTCCGTCGACGGCGATCTGAGGTGCGAGCGGTTCTTCCAGTACGGCAAGGACCAAGGTGAGGAGTGGTTGCGACTGACCGATGCGGACGACGGTGGCGTGCCGTTCGCCGCGTTCCTTCGGCAGTAGGTCCGTTTCGGGAGCCGCCCCATCCGATGTGTCGGATGGGGCGGCTCTCGTAATGGAGGATGGGCGACGCGGGGTCGGGGGTCTTCGTGGTGCTGCGGGGCTGCTACTCCGGGGGTGACTGGGAGATCTATCTACGGGAGGAGCGGAAAGGAGCGGTGGCCAGGTTGGGCGGCCAGTCGCCGGGGGAGCGCGCAGCGGGGCTTCTCCGGGGTGCAGGGGCTCGGAGAGCGATGGCTTCAGCGCCGGGTTGGAATTTCAAGTGGGCCATCTCCACCTGGAACGCCGCCGACTCGGCCAATGCC
Source organism: Kitasatospora sp. NPDC094016 (assembly GCF_040304045.1). Taxonomy (NCBI): domain Bacteria; kingdom Bacillati; phylum Actinomycetota; class Actinomycetes; order Kitasatosporales; family Streptomycetaceae; genus Kitasatospora; species Kitasatospora sp. NPDC094016. The sequence continues at coordinate 111,045 of NZ_JBEOUK010000021.1, read as the reverse complement.
TCCACGCTGACCTGGGACGTCGAGGGCAAGCTCGCCTCGCTCGCCCAGGGTTCGGCCGTCACGACGTACGTCTACGACGCCGACGGCAACCAGTTGATCCGCCGCAACCCCGGCAAGGTCACCGTCAACCTCGGCGGCGGCGACGAACTCACCTACGACACCGGCACCAAGACCAGCACCGGTACCCGCTACTACAGCATCCCCGGCGGCATCACCCTGGTCCGCGAGAGCCCGACGAAGCTCACGTACCAGTTCGCCGACCACCACGGCACCAACACCCTGTCCATCGCCCGCGACAGCCTCGCCGAGACCCGCCGCCCCACCGACCCCTTCGGCGCCCCGCGCGGCACCACCTCCAGCACCACCGCCTGGGCCGGCGACAAGGGCTACGTGGGAGGCCTCAAGGACGACGCCACCGGCTTCACCAACCTCGGCGCACGCCAGTACCAGCCCACCACCGGCCGCTTCCTCAGCGCGGACCCGCTGCTCCTGCCCAACGACCCGCAGCAGTGGAACGCGTACGTGTACAGCAACAATGACCCGGTCAACAAGACCGACCCCACCGGCATGGCCCTGGAGGAATGCGCCAGCGGGATGGTCAAGTGCTCCAACATGGGCACCAGGATCGAGGGCGAGGGCGAGAACTACCAGAAGATCGTCGCGCAGATCCAGGCGCAGGCCGGCGCACGGCGGGATGGGTACGAGCGCTTTCTGCAGCACCAGTCGATGGCAAAGACTTCGAAGTGGGTTGGCGCGGCGCCCAGCACGGAGGAGATGGAGAAAAGCATGCGGCAGATGCGGCGTGCTACGGGACTGGAGCTGGAGAAGGACTACCTTGCGAAGTCGCCCTACCCGACCTCGCTGCAGGAAGGACAGTCCACGATCAAGATTGGCAAAGTCAACACCGCCGAGGTGGATGTCTGCGCTGCCCTCAACGCCATCACTTGCCTCGACGCCGGGGGCATCAAGGATTGGTCAGAGGAGATGGTGGCTAAGGAGTATCCGGGAATCGGGGATAGGGACGACCGTGTCAACTCCTTTCGGCACCTCATGTGGCAGGCGCGACTCTCCTACGAGCAAGGTGCGGAGAATGCCGAACACTGGGCAATCGCACATGAGGCCTTTGGGCCCCAACCGGACCTGTCCGACTACAACTACCGCGACCATCTCTCGGACCTGGTGAACAATGCCCGCGGCCGGAACATCGGCGTCGAGGCCAGCAGGTACGGGAATGGGCATAGTCGAGACCAGGCCATGCAGTACATCCTTGAAGCTGTCAGGGCGGATATCAGGAACGGGCTCTATGCCCGAAGAGATGACTTCCTGCCGCAGTAGGACTCAATACCGCAAGCAAGTAAGCGAGACCGGGCTGGTATAGCGTCAGCCCGGTCTCGCACCACCTGTGAAAGGCTGGAGAGCTGTGGCTGGTCGATGGAAGCACTTGAAGTCCCGGGAGGGCGTTGTCCTGCTCGTGGGTGTTCTGCTGATCGCGGGTCTGGCAGGGTATCTGAAGGTCCGGTCGGGCGGGCCGGATCCGAAGGACTACGTGGGGCGTTGGGCGTCGCGGGACGAGGTGATCGAGTTGCGGGAGGGGGGCCGGCTCGGTGAGGTGCGGCTCGACGGGTACTTCTGTGCGAAGGATCCCGTCGGGCAGGGGGCGGCGTTGGGGGAGTACCAGGGGAGTTGGCGGACGGGGAGTGTGGACGACGCGGGGTCGGGGGTCTTCGTGGTGCTGCGGGACTACTACTCCAGGGGGGGGGTGACTGCGAGATCTATCTGCAGGAGGAACGAAAAGGTGCGGTGGCCAGTCTGGGCGGTCAGCCGCGGGGGAGCGCGCAGCGGGTCTTCTCCAGGGCGTAAAGGCCCGAAGAACGATGGCTCCAGCACTGGGTGTCAGGGGGTGTCAGGATTCGGGCGGCGATCGTTGGGATGTTGTCAGGGTGGGTGTTGACATCTTCCGCCGCCTGATGCGCCTGGTGTCACTGTGGTTACCGCGATGCGTCGACCGGGGTGCCGCCGTGCGGCGGGCCGGCGGTGCCGGCGGTGCCAGCTCTGGACGCGGCGCTGGTGGTCGACTTCGCGCTGGTCGGCAAGGTCGGGGTGGATACAGGACCGTCCTGTTTGCGCTCCGGTTGCGTCACTCTTCCTCCCTCCTTCGGGCTGTACCTACCAGAATGGCGGGTGTGTATCAGGGTGTTGATTGACGGATTGAATCGAGTCGGCCGGTGGTTCGGTCGGGCGCTGCTGAGATATCTTGTGGCGTGCGTGGCTCCCGTGTACGTTGTCGTGCTCGTTCTTTCAGCATTTGCGCCCGGAGGGCATGACGCGAATGGATTCCCTCGAGTCGACTCCCTGGACAGCCTCAAGCTGCTGGCGCTTATCTTGCTCACAATAACTGTCCCGACACTGTTCTTTCTCTTCCTCGTCTCTTTTGGGGCGGCTAGGGGGAGGAATGTTCGAGGGGTGGCCGCCGTGTTGTTTGCTCTGCCTCCACTGCTCTATCTATTTGCGGGTGCCTGGCCCTTCCTGCCGATGAGCGCACTCGGTGTGATCTACGCAATGGTGGTGATGCCCGCTCCTGTGCCCAGATCCTGATTTTGCGACGTTCGGGTCCCAGGACGCGTGATGCGTGTCGGGGGCCCAGATATTTATTCCGGGTACTTGCATTAACTGTCTGTCCAATCCCTAGTGGGGCTCACCGAGGGGAGGTGTTTCCATTCAGGGCCCACCGTTGATCGGATTCAAATACGACTTCAATTCGAAGGGGGGGGGATTACTTTCGCCTCGGAGCGGGATGACTAGGGTCCGGGTGAGTCGATGGATTGTCGTTTCTGGCTGGGCGGTGCTACCGTATGCTGTCCTTGTCCTGCGAGATTAGGAGCATTGATGGTCGTTCTTGGCATGCTAATCCCGGTCGTCCTGGGATTGGCTGTGGTAGCGAATTTTCGCGGGATTCGTGACTTCTTCGCGTTGTCCGAAAGTGGGGAAACTAAGAAGTCGGCCCCGGTGATCTTGTTGCTCATCAGCTGGTTCTTTATGCTGGTTCCCGGGGCTGCTGTTCTCGACATGGCCATCACGGCACTCCTGCACTGACCTGGTCGGACTGCCGCAGACGGTGGCGCACGACTTCTGTGGCGGCGGGGCGGTCTTCGAGACGGCCCCGCCGCCGGTCGTTTCAGGGATCCTTTGATGGAGGGCGCGTGAAGGGGCGGCGAATCGTCCTGTGGAGTGTGCTCGGTGGGTTGCTGGGTGTCCTCGGGGTGGGCTGGGCCGTGTGGATGATGGTCCGACTTCCGGGCCCTGACGTGCCGGACCCGGTTGGACGGTGGAGCGGTGGAACGGCGACTGTCGAGCTTCTCCCGGAAGGGCGGGTCGGATCGGCACGAGTGCCGGCCCGCGTGTGCAGCGTTGCCTCGGTGGACCGGGAACAGCCGACGGAGATCGAGGGGCGCTGGAAGAAGTCGATCCTCGATGACGTGGGGCCGGGGGTCTACGTGGACGCGACCCGGAAGGACGGGAGCGGTAGTTGTCGGTTCTGGCTGACGGCTGAGGAGAACGGGAAGGACCTGTGGGTCCTGGTCCGCCAGGGGTTCGTCATGAAGAAGGGCTTCTCCGGGGTGTAGGGGCTCGGAGGGTGCCGGCTTCGGTGGCGGGTGTCAGGGGGGCGTCAGGAGTGGGGCGGTGATCGTTGGGATGTCGTCAAGAGCGGTCGAGGTCCGGGGTGGGGTCGGGTGAGGTGGGTGGGTGCCGACTCCTCCGTTGCCTGATGTGCCTGGTCCCACTGGTGGTTACCGCAATGCGCCTACCGGGGTGCCGCCGTACGGCGGGCCGGCGGTGCCGCCGGTGCCGTCGCTGGACGGGACGTTGGTGGTCGACTTCGCGTTGGTGGGCAAGGCCGGGGCGGATGCGGGCAGGGCGGCCGAGGGCATGGCTGCTGCCTGGACGGCGCTCAGCTCGGCGGCCCTGTTCGGTGCGGCGCCCTGGGGGGATGATCCGGCGCTCGGGCAGGGCTTCGACCAGGTCTTCGCCCAGCCGCGGGACGATCTGCTGAAGGCGGTGCAGGCGCTGCCGGACACCTTGCGCAAGCTGGCCGACGCCCTCGGCGCCACGCGCAGCACGTTCGAGAGGGCCGACGAGCACGCCACGGAACTCGCCTGGACGTTCCCGGGGCCCGGTAGCGGCGGCGCGTGATGGCGGTCGACGCCCCCAACGCCTCGCTGCCGGACGGGTTGCAGAACCTGCTGATGATCCTGGTGGGCAACAAGTGGCCCACCGGGAACGAGAGCGCGCTGCGGGCCGAGGCGGATGCCTGGGCCGAGGCGGCGAAGTCGATCCGTGCCTGCGTCCTGGACCTGACGGACGCCAAGTCCCAGCTTGACCAGGGTCTGAGCGGTGCCACCAGGGACGCGTTCGACGCCTATCTGGCCAGGCTGGCCGTCGCCGACGACGCCGCGCTTCCGCTCATCGCCCAGTGCTGCGACGCCGCCGCCGACGCGCTGCGCAACCTGGCGAACCAGATCGAGACCCTGCGCATCGAGATCATCGGTGCGCTGGTGGTCCTGGCCGTTCAACTGGCCGTCGACGCGGCGTTCTTCCTCTTCGGTGGGGCCGAGGCGGCGCCCGTGGAGATCGCCTTCACCAGGGCCCTGGTGTGGGCCTTCCTGCGCAAGGCGCTGATCAGCGCGGTGACCCGGGTCGCCGAGTCGGTGCTGGCCCAGGTGGGCTTCGACCTGCTGGCCCAGGTGATCGAGCTGGGCCAGGGCCACCGCACGTCGATCGACGGCGGCGAGCTGGGCACGGCCGCCATCAACGGGGCGGTGGGCGGCGCGGTCGGTGTCGGTGCCGGGTGGCTCGGCAAGGGGCTGGGCAAGGGCCTGGGAAAGGGGCTCGGGAAGGGCTTCACCTCGCTGACCGGCAAGGAGGCCGGCGCGTTCGCCAAGGGTGCGGCCGGCCTGGTCTGGAACACCGGCTACGGGGCGCTGACCGGGATGGCCGAAGGCGCGGCGCAGGATGCGGTGTTCGGGTTGTCGGGTGACTACGTGTCGGGCGCGGCCAACGGCGCGTTCGCCGGGGCGTGGGGGTGGCGGCACGGGACGATGAATCCCGGGAACAAGTTCTCCATCTCGCCGGGCGACCACATCGAGGGCTGGCTGAACGGCAGGCTGGAGGGCCCGCGCCCACCGCGCGGCGGCACGACGGGGGACGGCACGACGGGGGACGGTACGCCAGGGGGCGGCCCGTCGGAGATCGAGCTCGTCCCGGTCGGGGACCTGCCCCATGAGCTGCCGCCGCTGCCGCCGCAGGACACGGACCTCTCGGGCCTGTTCCACGAGATGGGCCACTTCCCGGCCCCCGTCGGCGACTTCAGGTCGACGCACGGCGGCACCCCGGCTCCGCAGCACCCGCGGCCGCGGACTGTCTCCGACGCCATCCTGGAGGAGCTCGATCCGGGCGTGCACCAGCCCTCCTGATGGGGAGTCAGGAAGGCTGGTGTCGGCGCGGGGGGCGGGGTGTTATCGGCTGCCCGCCGGGGCGAGGGGGGCCAGGGCGCCGGGGTAGAGGTATTCCTTGGCCGGGATCGTGGTGCTGTGGGCCCAGGCGTCGAAGAAGCCCTTGAGGTCCTTGCCCGAGACCTTGGCGGCGAGGGCCTCGAACTGGGGGAAGGTGGCGTTGCCGTAGGCGTGGTCGGCGGTCCAGCGCTTGAGGATGGCGAAGAACGTGTCGTCTCCGACGGTGCGCCGCAGGGCGTGCATCATCAGGGAGCCCTTGAAGTAGAGGGCCGGGGCGAGTTCCTTGCCCTGACCGGGGTCGTACAGCTTGGTGGACCAGTACTCCGGGTTGTTCCTGTTCCCCTCGACGCCGGGGGCGTAGAAGCCGGTGTCGAGGTTGCTGCCCTGGTGCTCGTCCCACAGCTGGTTGGCGTACTGGGCGACGCATTCGGCGATGCAGCCGTCGCGCCAGTCGGTGAACGAGACGCTGTCGCCGAACCACTGGTGGGTGATCTCGTGGACGGCCGCGGAGTCCCAGAAGTAGTTGGTGTAGGTGGGCCGGCTCTGGGTCTCCAGGTCCGGCGCGCCGGTGCCCGTTTCCTTGGTCCAGCTGCGGACGATGGCGCCCGCGGAGGAGAACGGGTAGGGGCCGAACCTGGAGGCCAGGAAGGCGATGATCTCGGGCTGCTGGGCCTCGGTCGCCTTGGCCATGTCGTCGATCGGCACGTCCGGGCCGTAGGCCGTGATGACGGGTGTCCCGTCGGGCAGCGCCGAGCGGTGGACGGTGAACTTGTCGATGGCGACGGTGCTGAGGTAGGTCGCCATCGGCTTGTCCTCGCGCCAGCGGAAGGTGGTCGAGCCGTCCTTGCTGGTGGTCTGGCCGGGCCGGCCGTTGCCGATGGCGGTCCAGCCGTCGGGGACGGTCGCGGCGAGCGAGAAGGTGGCCTTGTCGGACGGGTGGTCGTTGGACGGGAACCAGGAGGTCGCCGAGTGCGGCTCGCCCATCGCGTTGACACCGCCGGACACCAACTGGTGCCAGCCCTCGGGGTCGGGCTTGCCCGCGTACACGACCCGTACGGCGAAGGTGGCGCCGCCGGCGAGTCGGCGGGCGGGCACGATGTCCAGCTTGTGTTCGCCCGAGCGGGAGAACGACTTGGCCGGGGTGCCGTTCACGGTGACGGAGGTGACCTGGAAGCCCTTGAGGTCCAGGGAGAGGCGGTCCAGCGACTGCAGGGCCCGGGCGGTGACGGTCGTGTCGCCGTTCAACTGGTCGGGGTGCGCCGGGTCGTAGGCGATCCGGACGTCGTAGTTCGACACGTCGTAGCCGACGTTGCCGTCCTCGGGGAAGTACGGGTCCCCGATGCCGGCCGCTCCTGCGGGGGCGGCGGTCAGGGCGACGCCGAGGGCGGTGGCGGCGGCCACCAGGGTGGCGGCCCTGCGGCGGTGGTGACTCAGTGGTGTGCGCATCTGGGGCTCCTGGGGGCGGGCGGTCAGGACCGGTTGGCGGCAGGGGCGGCAGGGGCGGCGGGCTTGGCCGGCTTGGCGGTGGCGAACTGCCAGACCACGCCGATCATGGCGTTGGTGCTGGTCGCCTGTGTCGCGGGGTCGACGTTGGCGAGGTTGTCGCACGCGCTGTGGAGGCAGTCCGAGACGCCGCTGCTGAAGCCGGACGACGGGATGCCCGCGTCCCCGAACGGCTGGCTGTCGGAGCTGTCCAGCGGGATGTCGAAGGTCGCCAGGCCCCGGTCGGTGAACCACTTCTCGAAGGCCTGGAAGGCCGCGGTCTCGTTGTTCTTCGCGTCCTTCACCAGGAGGTACACCTGGAGGTTCTTGCTGCCCGCCTGGTCGAGGTTGAGGTACAGGTCGATGGCCTTGCGGTCACCGGCGGACAGGTTCTTGACGTAGTCCGCCGAGCCGACCATCCCCAGCTCCTCCGCCCCCCACCAGGCGAAGCGCAGGTGCCGCTCGGGCTTCAGCTTGGCCTTGGCCACCTGGAGGGCGGTGGTCAGGACGGCCGCCGAGCCGGAGCCGTTGTCGTTGATCCCCGGGCCCATCGGGACGCTGTCCAGGTGGGCGCCGGTGAGCAGCACGTGGTCGGGGTCGCCGCCCGGCCAGTCGGCGATCAGGTTGTAGCCGTCCTTGCCGTCGTGGGAGAAGCGGCGCAGCTGCGTCTGGAAGCCGGCCCGGTCCAGCGCGTGCTTCACGTACGCCACCGATTCCGCGTACCCCTTGGTGCCGTGCGCGCGGTTGCCGCCGTTGCGGTCCGCGATCCGCTGCAGGGCCTGGAGGTGCGGCATCACCTCGGCCGCCTCGACGGTGGGCGCGGCCGGGGCGGGCCTGTGCTCGGCGGCCGTCGCCGCGGCGGCGGGGACGGTGGACAGCAGCAGGGCGGCCCCGAGGACGTGGGCGGCGAGGGACACCAGGCGGCGGGAGGGCATCACGCGGGAGCCTTTCGGAGGCGGGGCCGGGGGCTTCCCCCGGCGGACTCCGCCCACCCTGGTCCGTCGATGTCAGGAACTTGTCGAGAGGCTGTCGGGAACCGGTAGGGGTGCTTCCGGAGGGCGACTTACGATCATCCTCATGTGCGCACATGTCGTGGTCGCCGAGGACGATCCCAAGCAGGCCGACCTGGCCCGCCTGTACCTGGAGCGGGAAGGGCACCGCGTGGTCGTCGTCCACGACGGCCGGGCCGCGCTGGAGCAGGCCCGGCGCGGCCCGGCGGACCTCCTGGTCCTCGACGTGATGATGCCCGTCATGGACGGGCTCGACGTCTGCCGTGCCCTGCGTGCCGAATCCGCCCTGCCGGTGCTGATGCTGACGGCCCGCACCGCCGAGGAGGACCTGCTGCTCGGCCTCGACCTCGGCGCCGACGACTACCTCACCAAGCCGTACAGTCCGCGCGAGCTCGTGGCCCGGGTCCGGGCCCTGCTGCGCCGCGGGTCCCGCCCGCTGCCCCAGCAGGCGGCGACCCCCGCCGCCGCGCCCCCGGCGGTGCTGACCGCCGGGGCCCTCACCGTCGACCCCCTGCGCCACGAGGTCACCGCCGACGGGCGGCCCGTCAGCTGCACGCCCGGCGAGTTCCGGCTGTTGCAGGTGCTGGCCGCCCAGCCCGGTCGGGTCTTCACCCGGGCCCAGCTGCTGGAGCACCTGCACGGCATCGACCGGTACATCACCACCCGGACCGTCGACACCCACGTGATGAACCTGCGCCGCAAGATCGAGCCCCAACCGCGCCGCCCCACCCGCCTGCTGACGGTCTACGGCATCGGCTACAAGCTCGCGGAGGGGCCGCGCGGTGCGTCGTGACGCCCCGCCGCGCCGCAGCCTGCTGGTCCGGCTGCTCGCCCTCTCCGCCCTGGTCTCGCTCTGTTCGATCGCCGCGACGGCCTGGCTGACCGCCCGCACCACGACGGGCGCGATCAGGCAGGAGCAGCGCCAGGCCCTCGCGGACCAGGCCCGGATCTACCACGAACTGCTCGGCTACGCCGCGACCCACCCCGACTGGACGGGTGTGGAGAGCACCGTGCGGCGGCTCGCCGCCGACACCGGGCAGCGCATCCTGCTGACCACGCCGCGCTTCGAGCCGGTCGTCGACTCCGCGGCCGCCGCACCCGGGCCGAGCCAGGCCGCCACCTCCGGGACCCCCGCCACCGACGCCGGGTCACCGACCCCGGGCGCCGCCGACCGGACGGTGCTGCCCAGGACGCCCACCACCACCGTCGACCCGCTCTCCGTCGACCTCGCCATGCTGCCCGACGCCCCGGCCGACCGGATCGACGCCCGCGCCGTGGGCCCGTTCCGGCTGACGACCGCCGAGCGCGCGGCCATGGAGGAGGCCGCCCGGGACCGGGCCGGCTGCCTGCGGTCGGAACTGGGCGTCGAGGCGACCGTCACCGACGACGCCGCCGGCCGCCCCGTGGTGAGCGTCCCCGGCGGCCGGCCGCTCGGCGTGCGCTGCGCGCCCCCGCTGGTGCTGGACGCCCCGACCCGCACCGAGAGCGCCGCCCTCGCCGACCTCACCGCGCTCGTCAACGCCTGCCTGGAGCGCCAGCGGATCCGGCCCGTGACGCTGTCCCTGGGGCTGCAGTGGGCCCCGGCCCGCGACCGGGAGCAGGAGCAGGTGATCTCCGCCTGCCTCGCCAACTCCCGCCGGCAGCAGCTCGTCCGGTACGTGGCGCCGCCGGTGCTGCTGTTCGTCGGCGCGCCCGCCGGCGCGGCGGACCAGGCCCCCGTGCTGTCCGCCCCGCACCGGGGGCGGGTCGCCGAGGTCGCCGCGCTGGTGCTGGCGGTCACCGTGGCGATCACCACGGTGGTCGGGCTGCGGCTCTCCCGGCCGCTGAACGCGCTCACCCGCGCCGCCCGGCGGATGACCGACGGGGACCTCTCCGCCCGGGTGACCGCGACCGGCCGCGACGAGATCGCCGGACTCGCCGCCGCCTTCAACGCCATGGCGCAGCGCCGGGAGCAGCTGGAGGAGCTACGGCGGGCGATGGTCGGCGACATCGCGCACGAGCTGCGCACCCCGCTCAGCAACATCCGCGGCTGGCTGGAGGCCGTCGAGGACGGCGTCGTCACCGCCGACGGCGCCCTGACGGGTTCGCTGCTGGAGGAGGCCCTGCAACTCCAGCACCTGATCGACGACCTGCGGGACCTCGCCGATGCCGACGCCGGTGAACTGGCCCTGCACCGCGAGCCCGTGGACGTCGAGGACCTGCTGGCCCAGGTCGCCACCGCGCACGGCGCCCGGGCGCAGGCGTCGGGCGTGGCCCTGGTCGTCGAGACCGCCGGCGCCCCGGCCGGGTACGAGGTGTTCGCCGATCCGGTGCGCCTGCGCCAGCTGGTGGGCAACCTGGTCGCCAACGCCGTCCGGCACACCCCGGGGGGCGGCACGGTCACCCTGCGGGCCCGGACGGAGTCCGACGCCCTGCTGATCGAGGTCGCCGACACCGGCGGCGGCATCGCCGAGGCGGACCTGCCGTTGGTGTTCGAGCGCTTCTGGCGGGCCGACAAGTCCCGCAACCGGCAGCGCGGCGGCAGCGGTCTGGGCCTCGCCATCGTCCGCAAGCTCGCCGAGCTCCACGGCGGCGGCGTCCACGCGGCCAGCACCCCCGGCGCGGGCTCGGTGTTCACCGTCCGCCTGCCCGCTCCGGCGGCCGCCGGGCGCGGGGGTGGAGCGGGCCGATAGCTAAATAATCGACATATGTTTGCCATTGATCTATGCTCGCGGCCATGGCTAACCGTCAACTACAGGAGCCGACGCGGCTCGTGCTCACCGCGCTCGCCGATGCCCCGCGGCACGGCTACGCGATCGTCCAGGAAGTCCTGGCCATCTCCGACGGCCGGACCAAGTTGCTCACCGGCACCCTCTACACCGCGTTGGACCGGCTCCTCCAGCAGGGGCTGATCCGGATCGACCACGAGGAGGTCGTCGGTGGCCGGATGCGGCGCACCTTCGCCCTCACCGAGGACGGCCGGGACGTCCTGGGCGCGGAGACGGCACGGCTGCGGGCCGGAGTCGTCGAGGCCGAGCGCAGGCTCGCGCTCGGGCGGGGGCCGCGCCTGGGGGCGCTCCGGCTGAGCGGCGGTGCGGCATGACCGCGCAGCAGGCCGGGGCGCTGCCCGGCAGGCTCCCGCTGATCGGCATCTACCCCGCCGCCTACCGGGCCTCGCACGGCGAGGAGATCGCCGCCGTCTTCGCCGAGTCCGTCGAGGGCGCCGACCGGCGCACCGTGCTGCGCGAGTGGGTCACCCTGGCCGCGCACGCCGCCCGGCTGCGGACCCGGCTCAGCTCCGGCGACCCCGCGGGCCGGGCGCTCGCCGGCGCCGCGCCGTACCTGCTGGCCGGCGGGGCGGCGCTGGCCTTCGTCCAACTGGTGATGAGCTTCTTCGTCGCGGACACGCGCTTCGAGCTGATGGGCCTGCACACCACGGCCGCGACCGGGGTGGGCGCGGTGCAGGCGGCCCCCTGGGTCCTCGCGCTGCTCGGCGCCGGCCTCGGGCACTGGGGCGCCGCCCGCCTCCTGGTGCTGGTCGGCGTCGCCGCCCGGATCGGCGCCGCGGTCGGCTACGCCGTCCACCCGGCCGGGGTGCTCTTCCTGTCCCTCTACCAGCTGCCCCTCTGGCTCCTGCTCGGGGTGCCGCTGCTCGTCGCCCCGCCCGACGGCGTCGACCAGCGCGTCCGCGCCCGGGTCGGGACGGTCGTCGCGGCGGCCGTCATCGCGCTGCCGATGAGCGCGCTCGTCCTCGCCTGGCCCTGGCGCGAGTTGGAGGACTACTCCGAGGTCGTCTTCCCGCGCAGCACCCAGATGCTGCTCGACGCGTCGTCGGCCTGGCCCGCCGTGGTGATGGCGACCGCCTTCCTCGTCCACTTCGCCGCCCGCCGGCCCGACCGGCCGCGCGCCGCCGGTGTGGCGCTGGCCGCGCTCCCCTGGGCGGTCATGCTCCCCGCGCCCTACTACTGGGCGCTGCCGCGCGACCTCGCCGACCTCGGGCGCAACCTCGCGGTCGTGGCCGGCCTGCTGGCCGTCGCCGCCGTCCTCGCCGCGCTCGGCCGCACCCTGGCCGCCTCCCGGGACCCGGAGCCGGTCGAGCCGGCCTGACGGCGGAGCCGGCGCCCCGAACCGACCGCCGGTCTCGGGCCGGTCGGTCCGAGGATCCCCGAGTCCCTTCTTCCGGAAGGGGCTCGGGGATCTTTCGCCGATGGTGCGGCGGTCCGGCGCGGTGTGGCGTGGATCACGGCAACGGGTGGCGGCGGCGGGACAGGAGCTGGTGTGGAGAATTCGATACGCGCCCGGGTGCGCGCTGGGGACGCGGCGGCGTTCGGGCTGGTCTTCGAGGACCACGCCCAGGCGGTGTACCGGCACGCCGTGCGGATGACCGGGGACTGGGCCGTCGCCGAGGACGTGGTCTCGCTGACGTTCCTGGAGGCGTGGCGGCTGCGCGCGCGGGTCGATCCCGAGGGGGAGAGCCTGCGGCCGTGGCTGCTGGGGATCGCGGGCAATGTCATCCGCAACACCCGTCGGGCCGCGCGGCGGCACCAGCGGGCGCTGGCCAAACTGCCGCCGCGCGAGGCGGTGCCGGACTTCGCCGGGGAGCTGGCGGGTCGGATCGCCGACGCCGAGGAGCTGGCCGCCGCGAAGGCCGCGCTGGAACGGCTGCGGCCGGCGGAGCGCGAGGTGTTCGCGCTGTGCGTGTGGGAGGGCCTGGACCACGCGGCCGTCGCCGAGGCGCTGGGCCGGCCGGTGGGGACGATCCGCTCGCGGTTGTCGCGGGCCCGGTCCAGGCTACGGGAGTTGACGGCGAAGGAGCTCACCGCGTCGCGATCCGCGCGCTCGGGAAGAGGTGCGCAACGCTCGGGCGCCGGCGGACAGGTAGCAGGTGACCGCGACCTCGCGGTCCGGCCGTACAAGGAGACGACCCGATGAACGCCACCCCCCGGGACCGGTCCGAGCAGACCGAGCGGGAGGAACTGGTCCGGCTGCTGCCGGCCCCGGCGGCCCCGGAGCTCCCCCCGGGCCGCCACCTCCTGCTGAAGGAACACCTGATGGACACCGTCACCGACAACTCCCGGCGCACGGCCCGGCGGCGCAGCCTGGCGTTGCGCCTGGCCCTCCCGGCGGGCCTGGCCGCCGCCCTGGTCGGCGCCCTCCTCGCCACGGGCCCCGGCCGCCCCGCCCCGGCCGCCCGGCACCAGGACACCGAGCACTCGGACGCCCAGCACCAGGACGCCCAGCACCCGGCCGACGGCACCGGCCACACGCTGGGCCGCGTCGACAACGCCGCGTACACCCTCGAAGGCGGTGACGACCTCGTCAAACTCACCATCCTGGAGCAGTACAAGCCGGTGGACCCGGACCAACTGCAGCGCGACCTGGACCGGTTCGGGATCCCCGCCCGGGTCTACGCCGGCCAGCCCGGCTGCCGCGCCTCTGAGCCGGAGCCCCTGGACAACCAGGAGGGCCAGGACAGTTGGGACATGCGGACGGAGGGCGCCGGTCCGATCGTTCTCACCGTCCGCCCCCGCGCCGTCCCGGCCGGCCTCAAGCTCTTCATCTACCTGCCCTTCGCCGGGACCGACCCCGCCCACAGCTCGCGCGAGATGCACACCGGCCTCATGCGGAGCCCGGGCCCGGCCTGCATGCCGTCCCAGGTCTACGTCAACCCCCTGGCGAGCCTGATCCCGACCCCGCCGCACTGAGCGGCTGACAGCTGACAGCTGACGGCTGACGGCTGACGGCTGACGGCCGGCGGGTGCGCGGCGGCAGCGGTAGCCGGCGGAGGCAGGCGATGGCAGGGGTGTCCGCCCGGGGCCTGCCGGGGGGGTGTCGCCGGGCGGGCCGGCGGGTGCGGGGCGGCGGTCCGGTTTGCGCCGGCGCGGTGCGCCGGAGGACGCACGGGGCGCGGGGGCCGAGGCTGGGGAAGCGCTGTGCACCGCTTGACCGGGGGGCGCCGGGGAGGGCGAGGGGCGCCGGGGAAGGGGCGCCGGGGGCGCCCTGGGAGAGGGGCGCCGGGGAAGGGGCGCCGGGGGCGCCCTGGGAGAGGGGCGCCGGGGAAGGCGGGGCGGATCAGGTGGTCGAGCCTCTTCGGAGGTGCTGGAGGCAGTCGGCGATCTCGGCGGGGGTGGAGGGTCCGAGGGCGTCGGCGAGGCGGCCGTGGTGGAGGAAGACGACGCTGTCCGCGCAGGCGGCGGCTTCCGGGTCGGTGGTGACGAGGACCGCCGTGAGGTCGAGGGCGCGGACCGCGCGGCGGAGTGAGGCGCCGATGGCGCGGGCGAGTTCGGGCGAGTCGTCGTGGCCGGGGGTGTCGACCAGCAGCAGGCGCGGGGAGCCGGCCAGCAGCCGGGCCAGCATGGCGTTGTGCTGCTGGACCCGGCCCAGCCTCCGCAGCGGCCGCCGCCAGAGCCACAGTCGGGTGACCCGACTGATCTGCCAGGCCTGGCGGCGGCCGAGTGCGGAAACGCCCGGATCGACGAATTCACGAACCGTCACATTCGGGTGGACGGGCTCGTGTTGGCCCCAGAGTGCACCGACGGAACCCCGTTCACCGTCGGCCCAGTGGACCGTTCCGGTGGACGGGGTGGTGACGCCGGCCATGCACTCCAGGAGTGCCGTGGTGCTGGCGCGTTCGTCTCCCATGACGGCGCAGAAGCGGCCTTTTCGTACGCCGAGTGAGAACTCGCGCAGGACCGCTGTGGGACCGTTCGTGCCCGGGTGGATTTTCGACACGTTTTCCAGCGTGACGGCACAGTCTGGGGCGGCTTCCCGCTCAGCTGGTCCACCTCCCATCATGAATCCGCTCCCGGGCTTCCGTAAATGATGCGTGCGGCGACAAGGCATCGTGCTTGCATGCCCAGAACCTACTCGGTCGTAATGGGTTTAGGCCATGCTGCCCGCATCCGTATGTATGGTGCACTTTCCTAGACCATCCGTGTCAGATCCAGATCACTCCTCGGGGCGTGTTGCGGGTTCGTTACTTCGGGAATCGTCGGTATAGGGCGAATTGTCAGACCAGCGGATCCCCGCGAAGAAGAGCCCCGCCCAGGGGGGTCAGGGTGTGGTGCACTTTGTTGAGCGAGCGCAGGGTGGTGATAAGTCCGGCCGCCCGCAGGACGGCGGTGTGCTGGCTCGCGGCGGCGGTGGAGATACCCACCAGCTCGCCGACCTCGGTGGTGGTGCAGGTGGTCGTCAACACCTGGAGGACGGCCGCCCGGGTGCGCCCCAGCAGGGCGCCCAGGGCCTGGTCGCCGTCGGGCGCCGGGTCCCACAGGTTCTCCCGGTCACGCGGGACGGGGATCGGGTAGAGCAGCAGCAGGGGCCGGTCGCCCTGCTGTTCGACCAGGATCGGCGACCGGGAGAACAGGAACAGCGACGGCGCTATCTCCAGGCCGGTCGACTCCAGTTTGATGTCGTGCCCCGTCCCGGGGACCTCCAGCACCGGGGGGCGCCAGCGGATCGCCGGGTGCAGGGTGCTGAGCAACTGGTCGACGCCGCCGCTCATCATGATCTGGGCCCGGGCGTTCCGGTCGACTTCGAGCAGGGTCGACACCTGGCCCCAGTACGGTTCCACGGCGATCCGGTGGAACGTCTCCAGATCACGCAGGACCCGCGGTCGGAATTCGTTCCCGGATCCGGCCGCGGAGGAGTTTTCGAGAATTCGGTAGAGATCCGGAAAAGGTCGTACGGTGCGGGCGAGTTCGGCCAGTGCCCGGCCGTCCCGTTCACCCGCGACCCGTCGTCGCCAGGAATGGAAGACGGGGCCTCCGCCGCCCGTCGCGAAGGTTTCGAGGGCGCACAGCGCCTCTCTCATCGGATCCAGATGGGCGGCCGACGATACTTTGGCCAGGCTCGCCGGACTGAAGAATATGCGTCGCATTGCTGTTTTCCCCCTTGAAGTTCCGATGCTGTCGCGATCGGAGGTCATCGGTCTCAGGCCGGCATCGCTGCCGCTTCGATCACGCCCTCGGTCGCACAGTTCGGTCCGTCGGGGAGAATGATGGGGTAGAAGAGCGTCGGTCCGTCGGCAATGGTGTGGTCGTCCACCAGGACCGGGGAATCGGGTGCCAGGAAGTAGGACGGCGCGATGGTCAGCCCGACCTCCTCCAGTTGCACGTCCTCGTTCTGCCCGGGTATCTCCAGCGAGCAGGTGGAGAGCCGGACGGTCGGGTGAAGGGTGCTCAGCAGGCTGCGCGCGCCGCAGTCCTGGAGGATTTCCAGTCGCTTCTTCCGGTCGCTCTGGACGGTGAGGGAGATCACGTCCCAGTGCGGGGCGACCATGATGCGGTAGAAGGACTCCAGGTCCCGGAGCAGGCGCAGGTCGGCGCCGTTCCCGGAGTGCCGGGCGCGCCGGACCATGGTGTCCAGGTCGGGGAACGGGCGGATGGTCCGGGCGAGTTCGACGAGCCGCTGGGTGGACCCGAGCCGGTGGGTGGGACCCAGTCGGCGGGCCGGCCCCACGGGGCGGGTCTTATGCCATCGGAGCCGGCGTTTCGCCTGGCGGTGCCGGGAAGCGAGCAGGTCCAGGGCGAAGAGTGATTCGCTGACCCAGTCCGGGGTCGGCATGATACGCGTTCTCAACAGGCTTGCCGACGTGAAGTGCAGACGTGGCACGAGTCCCCCATGAATGCCGTTGATGTAGGCGGGTCGGGAGCCGGGATCCACGGTGAGGTGGATGGTCGATCGTGCGTGACCGCACGTTCGACATGGCCATGCCCGTTCCCGTACCGACTACGCTACGTGGCGCTTCAGGGGGGTGACAGTCGAGTCTTCGCCAGTTCGAAGGTGCAGTTCTCTGCACCTGATCCGGATAGCGGACTCGACTCGGTTCGACCGCCCTCTGACAGGTCGTGTAACCCTTGGGGCGGGTGGGATAAGAGGGATCTGTGGGGCCGGAGTCGCGCCGGACGTGGGTCCGCGCTCTCGGCCTACCTGCCAAGAGCGCGGAAGTTCCTCAGGCGCGGATTCGATCTGCTCGTCAGATCGTGATAAGCACGTTGATCAGAACACCAACGGCGACCACCGCGAGGACGACCCAGGGCCACATCGGACGTTCCTTAGTGGGCTTCCAGCCACTCGAATCGGGCATGACTGCTCCTGGCTTGTATTGGTACGGGGAGATTTACGGCCGGGCCCCCCGGAAGACGGGGGACCCAACGAGGGGCCCGGCCAAGGGAATCGGTGGGGGAACTGTTAGTGCCCTGTTCACCGATTCCGGTCTGTGGTCACCGTGCGCTCTCTGGGAGCCTCAACGGTGACGCTGGTTCGGAAGCCCAGTCATCACGGGTAGTCGTGGTGGTCGAGGCAGGTCTGGCGCAGTTCCTTGATGCGGTCGTTCTGCTCACCGATGTAACCGACCACGGTGCGCACCGCACCCTTCTCGCGGATGTCGGCGTTGCGCATCTTGTCGGCGGTCGACTGGATCGCATTGCGGAGCTTGTCGTCCCCGGCCTGCTTGGCCAGCCCGTCGAGCTCGTCGGCCCGGTCGCGCATCTTCTTGCGGGCCTCCTCCACGTTGTCCGGGAACGGATCGGTGAAGGTCTTGCCGAAGATCTTCGCGCACAGCTCGATCCGGTCGGCGGCCTTGGTACTGACCTGGCAGGCGGACGTTCCGGCGCCGACCAGGAGGACGGCGGCCAGGGTCAGCACGACCGTCCTGCTCCGCCGGTGTCCGGGTTCGGCCCCGTGGCTCCTGCGCATCGGGTACATGCTTCCTCCCTGGGTCCCGTGGGATCCGATGATCTGCTGCCCGTCGTCCCGGCGTTGCTTCCGCCTTCGATGACTCCATCCTGAACCCGGGCGCCGACGATTTCATGGGGGCTTACTTCCGATCCGAGGTGCAGTTCTCTGCACCTTTCTTCGTGCACGTGATCGCCTGTGCTGGGCGTTTTCGCACCGGCTTAAAGACGTGGTGGGCGGTGGGTGGCGCCATGGAGGCTGAGGTCCGTACGGCCGGACGGCATGCGGTGGCCGGGGTTCCGCCCCAGGGCCGTAGCGCACGGACAGCGCAGGGGAGAGAGGGACGACGATGGGCCCAGCACGGACACTCGCGGAGAAGCTGTGGGAGCGCCACGTCGTGGCGTCCCGGCCCGGCGGACCGGACCTCCTCTACATCGACCTCCACCTCACCCACGAGGCCACCTCGCCGCAGGCCTTCGACGGGCTGCGGCTGGCCGGCCGCAGTGTCCGGCGGCCGGGGCTGACCCTGGCGCTGGAGGACCACAACGTCGCCACCACGGCGACCGCGGTGCTCGACCCGGTCAGCCTGGTCCAGCTGGACACGCTGCGCCGCAACTGCGCCGAACAGGGCGTCGAGCTCTACTCGGTCGGCCACCGGCGGCAGGGGATCGTGCACGTCGTCGGGCCCGAACTCGGCCTGGTGCAGCCCGGCATGACGATCGTCTGCGGGGACAGCCACACCGCCACGCACGGCGCGTTCGGCGCGCTCGCCTTCGGCATCGGCACCAGCGACGTGGAGCACGTCCTGGCCACCCAGTGCCTGGAGATCGGCCGGCCGCGCACCCTGGCCGTCGAGTTCACCGGCCAACTCCCCCCGGAGGTCGGGGCGAAGGAGATGATCCTCGCGCTGATCGCCCGGATCGGGGCCAACGGGGCGCAGGGCCACCTCATCGAGTACCGGGGCGACGCGGTGCGCGGGCTCTCCATGGAGGCCCGGATGACGCTCTGCAACATGAGCATCGAGGCCGGCGCCCGGGCCGGGATCGTCGCCCCCGACGAGACCACCCTGGAGTACCTGCGCGGCCGCCCGCACGCCCCCGCCGGGGCGGACTGGGACGCCGCCGTCGCCGACTGGTCCACCCTGGCCACCGACCCCGGCGCCGTGTTCGACCGGACGGTCGTGCTCGACGTGGACGGGCTCACCCCGCTCGTCACCTGGGGCACCAACCCCGCCCAGACCGTGCCGCTCGCCGCCGCCGTGCCCGACCCGCAGACCTTCACCGACCCGCTCGAACGCGCCTCGGCGCAGAAGGCGCTGACCTACATGGGCCTGCGGCCCGGGACGTCGATGCGGGACCTCGCGATCGACGTCGTCTTCGTCGGCTCCTGCACCAACGGCCGGATCGAGGACCTCCGTTCCGCGGCCGGGGTACTGCGCGGGCGCACCGTCGCCGGCGGCACCCGGATGCTGGTCGTCCCCGGCTCGATGCAGGTGCGGGCCGAGGCCGAGGCGGAGGGGCTGCACGAGGTCTTCCTGGCCGCCGGCGCCGAGTGGCGGCTGCCCGGCTGCTCGATGTGCCTGGGGATGAACACCGACCGCCTCGAGGGTGTCGAGCGCTGCGCCTCCACCTCGAACCGTAACTTCGAAGGCCGCCAGGGGGCACGGGCCCGCACCCACCTGGTGTCGCCCGCGGTCGCCGCCGCGACGGCGGTGGCCGGGCGGCTCGCGGCCCCGGCCGACCTGGCCTGACAGCGCCGGCCCGGCCGGAGAGAGGACAGCTGAGTATGGAACCCTTCGTCGAACACCACGGTCGCGCGGTCGCCCTGCGCCGCGACGACGTCGACACCGACCAGATCCTGCCCGCGGAGTACTGCAAGCGGGTCACCAAGAGCGGCTACGAGGACGCGCTGTTCGCCCGCTGGCGCGCCGAGGACGGCTTCGTCCTGGAGCAGCCGCGCCACGCGGGCGCGACGGTCCTGCTGGCCGGCCGGGACTTCGGCATCGGCAGCTCCCGCGAGCACGCCGTCTGGGCGCTGCGCGACTGGGGGTTCCGCGCCGTCGTCGCCACCGGCTTCGGCGACATCTTCCGCCGCAACGCCCTCAACAACGGCCTCGTCCCGGTCGACCTGCCGACCCCCGTGGTCGAGGAGCTGATGGACCTCGCGGAGTCCGCCGAGGGCCTGCGGCTCACCGTGGACCTGCGGGCCGGCCTGCTGCGCCGGCCGGGCGGCGAGCACCCGTTCACGGTCGACGCGCGGGCCCGGGCCCGGCTGCTCGAAGGACAGGACGTGATCGCGGAGACCCTGCTCAGGAGCGGGGACATCGAGGCGTACGAGGCGGGCCGCCCGTCCTGGCTGCCCGAGATCCCGCGCGGCGCGTTCGACCGGGCCGAACAGCGGCTCCAGGACGAAGCGCCGCTCCAGACCGAACAGCGGCTGCGGACCGACGCCGCGGGAGTGAGCCGATGAGCGCCACCACGCACCATGACACCCCGGCCCGCCGCGCCCTGGGCGCCGAGCGGGTCGCCGGACTGCCCGGCGGGGGGCTGGCCGCACTGCTGCTGGAGGGGCTGCCGCCGAACACCGTCGACCTCGCCGTCGGCACTCCGGCCTACCCCGACACGCCGCCCGAGCTGGTCGAGGCGGCGGTGACGGCGCTGCGCGCCGGCGTCCACCAGTACCAGGACCCGGCCGGGCTGGCGCTGCTGCGCGAGCGGATCGCCGCGACCCTGCCCGGCGCCCCGGACCCGGGCTCCGAGATCACCGTCACCGTCGGCGGCAGCGAGGGGCTGGCCGTCGCCCTGCTCTCGTTCGTCGACCCCGGCGACGAGGTGATCGTGTTCGAGCCCTTCTACGAGAACTTCCTCAGCGCCATCGCCCTCACCGGCGCCCGCCCGCGCCCGGTCCGGCTGCGCGAGCCCGACTGGAGCGTCGACCCGGACGAGCTGGCCGCGGCCTTCGGACCGCGCACCCGCGCCGTCATCGTGAACAGCCCGGCCAACCCGACCGGCGTCGTCCTGGATCGCGGAACCCTCGACCTGCTCGCCGAACTGTGCCGGCGCTGGGGCGCCGTGGTGATCTCGGACGAGGTGTACGCCGGGTACGTCTACGAGTCGGCCGGCTACCGCTCGGTCGCCGAGATCGAGGGCCTGGCCGACCGGTCCGTGGTGGTCGGCAGCCTTTCCAAGAGCCATGCGATCAGCGGCTGGCGGCTCGGCTTCCTGCGTGCGGCGCCGGAGCTCACCGCCCTGCTGCGCAAGGTGCACGTGGCCACCACCGGCGGCGCGGCGGCCGCGCTCCAGCACGCCGCGGCCAACGCGGACCTGCTGCTGCCGGAGCGCTGGGACCACGCGGCGGGGATGCGCGAGCGGCGCGACCGGACGGTGGCCCTGCTGCGGGACGCCGGCTTCGACTTCACGCCCCCGGCCGGCGGCTGCTACGTGCTGGCCCGGATCGACGGGCTGACCGACGAGCCCAGCCCGCGGTTCGTCCGCACGCTGCTCGCCGAGACCGGTGTGCTGGTGGCGCCGGGCACCTCGTTCTTCGTCGATCCGGCCGATGGCGAGCGCTACGTCCGGATCGCCTTCAACCGTCCACTCCAGACCCTCGACACCGCTGCCGAGCGGCTTCGCGCCCGCAGCCCGCAGAAGGGAGTCACTCCGTGACAACCGCTATCAGCATCTCGACCGAAGCGCGGCACGACGGACTGGTCCTCGGGATCACCGCCGAGACCGCGGGGAACCGGCTGGTCGACCTCGGCAAGGAGCAGGGGGAGTTCATCCGCTCGCGGATCACCGAGCACGGCGCGGTCGTGCTCAGCGGCTTCGACTGGCAGGAGTGGCCGGAGCTGGACACCTTCGTGAACGCCGTCGTCGGCCGGCCGCTCGACTACACCGAGCGCTCCTCGCCGCGCACCGAGCTGCACCCCGGGGTGTTCACGGCCACCGACCACCCGGCGACCGAGGAGATCTTCCTCCACACCGAGCAGTCGTACAACCTGAACGTCCCGCGCTACCTGTTCTTCTTCTGCCGCCAGGAGTCGCCGGACGGCGGCGCCAGCCTGCTGGCCGACTGCCGCGCCCTGCACGCCGGGCTGCCCCGGGAGACCGCCGAGCGGTTCGAGCGCGAGGGCTACCTGCTCGTCCGCAACTTCCGTCCCGGCCTGGGCCTCTCCTGGCAGGAGGCGTTCGGCACCAGCGACCCGGACGAGGTCAAGGCCTACTGCGACGCCAACAGCATCGAGCTGGAGTGGCTGGAGCGCAACCACCTGAGGACCCGCCAGCTCCGCTGGGCCGTCGCCACCCACCCGGAGACCGGCGTCCGCTCCTGGTTCAACCACCTGACCTTCTTCCACGCCCGCACCCTGCGCGAGGACGTCGCCGACTTCCTGCTGGAGGAGTACGGCCCGTGGGGGATGCCCACCAACACCTTCTACGCGGACGGCGGCGAGATCCCGGACGAGGTCGTCCGGCAGCTCCAGGCCGCCTACCGGGCGCAGCAGATCGACGTCAACGTGCACACCGGTGAGGTCCTGATCGTGGACAACATCAGCGTGGCGCACGGGCGGGCCCCCTTCGTGCCGCCGCGCGACCTGTTCGTCAGCATGGCCGGCGCGCACGCGTGGTCCGAACTCCGCCCGGTGGAGCGGACGTCGGCGCCCGCGGTGGCGCTGCCGACCCCGCCGCAGTGACCTCGGGCAGTACGACGGCCGATGCCGCCGTGGCCGCCGAGCCGGGCCCGCCGCCGCTGTCCCGCAACCGCGAGTACAACGTGCTGTGGACCGCGAACATGGTCTCCCAGCTGGGGGCGCAGGGCACGCTGATCGCGTACCCGCTGCTGGTGCTCGGGCTCGGCGGCTCCGCCTTCGAGGCCTCGCTGGCCGAGTTCGCGATCGCCGGGTCGCGGGCGCTCTCGGCGCTTCCCTCGGGGGCGCTGGCGGACCGGGTCAGCCGCAAGACGCTGATGCTGGTCTCGGAGTTCGGGCGGGCCGTGGCGCTGGGCCTGCTCGCGCTGCTGGTGGCGGTCGGGCACGCGCCGCTGGCGGCCATCGTGGTGGTGGCGGTGGTCGAGGGGGTGTGCACCTCGCTGTTCGGCACCGCCGACCAGGCGCTGCTGCCGAGCGTCGTGCCGTCCTCGCAACTCGCCGACGCCGTCACCCGCAACACCGCCCGCTACTACCTCGCGACCATCGTCGGTCCGGGGATCGGCGGATTCCTGTACGGCGTCCAGCGGTTGCTGCCGTTCGTCGCCCAGGCGGTGACCTCGGCGATCGCCTTCGTCACGTTGCTGTTCCTGCGGCTGCCGGCGCCGGCGCCCGCACCGGCGTCGTCGCCCGAGGACAAGGGCGAGGGCGGGGGCGCGGACCGGGCCGAGAGCGCGTTGCAGGCGATGGCGTCGGGGCTGCGCTGGCTGCGCGGCAACCCGGCGGTGCGGGCCACCGTGCTGTTCGGCACCGCCTTCAACCTGGTGTTCAGCGGTCTGCTGATCGCCGTGGTGGTGATGGCCCAGCAGGCCGGGCGGTCGGGTGCCGAGGTCGGCGCCATCGGCGCCCTGGTCGGCGCGGGTGGCGTGTCGGGTGCGCTGGCGGCCGGGCGGCTGCGCCGCTCGCTCTCGCCGTTCACGGCGCTCATGGTGCTGACCTGGGCCACCGCGGTGCTGGTGCCGCTGCTCGCGGTGGTGCCGACCGGCTGGCCGGCCGGGCTGGTGCTGGGGGCCGCCGCGTTCCTCGCGCCCACCGCCACCGCCCTGGTGGCGGGTCATCAGATGATGGTCACTCCCGACGAGATGCGCGGCCGGCTGGCCGGTCTGATCGGGGTCTCGATGGGCGCGGGCGCGGCGCTCGGCCCGCTGCTGTGCGGGCTGCTGCTGGAGACCGTGCACGCCGTGCCCACCGTGCTGAGCTGTGCGGCGGCGTTCCTGCTGATCGCACTCGGCGTGGCCGTCACCCCCGCGGTCCGCGCCTTCCCCGCCCTGCCCGACAACCGGTAGCAACCGTCCGTGAGTTGAGGAGGGGTAAGCGGAGAGGGGCGGCGCCCGACCGGCGCCGCCCCTCTCCGCGTGTCGTCCTCCGGGCGTTCAGGCCCGCAGGTAGGTGAGCACGGCGAGCACCCGGCGGTGGCCGCTGTCCGGCGTGGGCATGTTGAGCTTGGCGAAGATGTTGCCGATGTGCTTGTTCACCGAACTCTCCGCGATGAACAGCATCTCGGCGATGGTGCCGTTGTTGCGGCCCTCCGCCATCAGCGCCAGGACCTCGCGCTCGCGCTGGGTCAGCGAGGACAGCGGGTCGTCGCCGGCCCGGCGGACCATCAGCTGCGAGATGACCTCCGGGTCCATCGCGGTGCCGCCGTCGGCGACCCGCTCCAGCGCGAGCAGGAACTCCTCGGCGCGCCCCACCCGGTCCTTCAGCAGGTAGCCGACCCCGGAGGCGCTCTGCGCCAGCAGCTCCGTCGCGTAAGCCCGTTCGACGTACTGCGAGAGCACCAGGACGGGCAGGTTGGGCAGTTGCTTGCGTGCCTCGACGACGGCGCGCAGGCCCTCGTCCCGGAACGTCGGCGGCAGCCGGACGTCCACCACGGCGACGTCCGGGCGGTGTGCGAGCAGCGCGGGCAGCAGGTCGTCCCCGTTGTCCACGGTGGCGCACACCTCGTGCCCCTCGCTGTTCAGCAGCAGGACCAGCCCCTCACGGAGCAGGGCGTTGTCCTCGGCGATCAGGATCCGCATGGAATCTCCACCTTCAGTACGGTCGGGCCCCCGGGCGGGCTGAACAGGTCGGTGGTGCCGTCGAAGGCGGCGACCCGGCGCCGGAGTCCGAGGATCCCGCTCCCCGTGCCCTCGGTGGCGCCGCCCTTGCCGTCGTCCTCGACCCTGATCGAGATGGCGTCCGACGCGATCCGCAGCCACACCAGCGCGCTCTGCGCCCCGCTGTGCTTCGTGATGTTGGTGAGCGCCTCGGAGATCACGAAGTAGGCCGCGGCCTCGGCGGCGGCGGGCGCGCGGGGCGCCGCGCCGGCCGACTCGTCGATGTCTATCCGCGTCGGGACCCCGCACAGCGCGGTGAGCGCCCGGACGGCGTCGGTCAGCCCGCGGTCGGCGAGCACCGGCGGGTAGATGCCGCGGACGAGGTGGCGCAGCGACTCCAGCGCCTGCTCGGCGAGGTTCTGGGCCGCGTCCACCATCTCCGGGACCTGCTCGGGCCGTTGGCCGAGCGCGCGCTTGATCATGCCGAGGCGCAGCGAGACGGCGACGATGCCGGCCTGCGCCCCGTCGTGCAGGTCGCGTTCGATCCGGCGCAGTTCGGCGTCGTGCGCGTCGAGCGCCTCGGCGCGGGTCACCGAGAGTTCGCGGACCCGCTGCGCGAGCGCGACCCGGGGGCGGGCGGTCAGCAGCCGGCGGGACATCCGGGCGTGTACGAGGGCCAGCCCGCGCATCGCGGCCATCGCCACCACGGCGTAGCCGATGCCGATGAACACCGCGACGAAGGACTTCAGCCAGGAGTCGACGTTCATCAGGATGATGGAGTTGCGCTCGCCCGACGCGAGCTTCCACCACATCGGTGCGGACAGCCAGTTGAAGGCGTTGCCGCAGATGCTCAGGGCGAAGATGCACAGGGCCGAGCCGACGACGCCGTGGGTGACCACCCAGACCAGGTCCTTGCGGACGGCCGGGTCGCGCAGGGAGGGCTTGCGGGGGCCGGTGCGGCCGGGCTCCAGGTCGCGGTAGGGCGTGCGGACCTCGGTCTCCAGCAGCCGGCCGACCCACCGGCGGTGGACCTCGGCGTACCTGCGCAGCACCCGCAGTGTCCTGGGCAGCAGCAGGAAGCCCGTTCCGACCAGGCAGAGCGCGAAGACGATGGCGATCAGGTAGAACAGCAGCAGCCCGGCGAGTCCGGTCATCAGGCAGAGCAGGACGTAGCCCGCGGCCGGAGGGAAACGGATCACCGTCTGGCGGACCCACTGCTCGGGCTGTAAGCGTCGCAACTCGGCAATGCTGGGGGCGCGCACGGCTCCTAAAACCCTCCGAGTCGTCATCCCGATCACCCTACCACCGTCCCAAATGCGGCGGTGGGTGGCACTTTTCTGCACCATCGACTCTCCAGTTCGTGCCCTGGTTCCGCACCTGTTCCAGGACTTACCTTCGTGAACGTCAAGTAGTGCGTGCGAGTGGTGGAGGCCGGAAGTGAGCAGAAAGGGACGCGGAGCGCGGACGGAGGAGTCCCAGGGCGCGGCCGCGGAGGAGGAGTACGCGGCGCCGCCGCGACCGGACGGCAGTGCCGCGCTGGACGCTCACTGGGTCGTCCGCCTCGACGGGGTCCGGAAGACGTACGGCAAGGGCGCCGGGGCCGTGCACGCGCTGCGCGACCTGTCCCTCGCCTTCGCCCGGGGCACCTTCACCGCGGTGATGGGCCCGTCCGGGGCGGGCAAGAGCACCTTCCTGCACTGCGCCGCCGGGCTGGACCGCCCGGACGCCGGCTCGGTGGTGCTCGGCGGTACCGAGCTGGCGCAGCTCAGCGAGGTCGACCTGACCATCATGCGCCGGGAGCGGGTCGGCTTCATCTTCCAGGCGTACAACCTGATGGCGGCGTTGACCGTCGCGGACAACATCACCCTGCCGCTGATGCTGGCCGGCCGCCAGCCGGACCACCAGTGGTTGCAGCAGGTCGTGACGCAGGTGGGTCTCGCCGACCGGATGAGCCACCGGCCCTCGGAGCTGTCCGGCGGCCAGCAGCAGCGGGTGGCCATCGCCCGGGCGCTGGCGGCGCGGCCCGAGGTGGTCTTCGCGGACGAGCCGACCGGCGCGCTGGACACCCGCACCGCCAAGCAGGTGCTGACGCTGCTGCGCGAGGTCGTGGACACCCTCGGGCAGACGGTGATCATGGTGACCCACGACCCGATCGCCGCCTCCTACGCGCACCGCGTGGTGTTCCTCGCGGACGGGAGCTACGCGGAGGAGATGACGCACCCCACTCCGGACCGGGTGGCCGAGCGCATGACCCGGCTGGGGGAGTGGTGAGACGTGTTCAGGCTCGTCGTACAGACCGTCAAGGAGCGTAAGGCCGGGTTCGTCGGGGCGTTCGTCGCCCTGTTCGGCGCGTCCGTGCTCGTCACGGCCTTCGGAATCATCCTGCAGTCCGGCATCGGCAACGGGGTGCCGGTCCAGCGCTACTCCGGCGCTGCGGTCGTGGTCGGCGGTCAGAAGCACTTCACGGTCCACGAGGCCAAGAAGAGCAAGTCCAAGGACCTCAAGGACGCCGTCGGCGTCCCGATCGACCTGGTCGACAAGGTCGCCAGGACCGAGGGCGTCGACAAGGCCGTCCCGGTGCTCACCTTCCCCGCGCAGGTCGTCTCCAACGACGGCGAGGAGCTGGTCAAGGGCGCCGACGACCGGACGTCCAACGGCACCAACTGGGGCGCGGCCGCGCTCGGCCCGTACGACCGCAACGGCGACGAGCCGAAGCGCGCCGGCGAGGTCGTGCTGGAGAAGTCCGTCGCCGACCACCGCAAGGTGAAGGTGGGCGACAGCGTCAAGATCGCCTCCACCCGGGACGCCAGCTCGTACAAGATCGTCGGCATCGTCACCTACAAGGGCGGCGGCGGGGCGCTGCGCACCCCGCCGGTGTTCTTCTCCGACGACGAGGCGCGCACCCTGTTCGGCCGCACCGACCAGGTCAGCGCCATCGGCGTGCTGGCGCCCAAGGACACCAACGCCGGCAAGCTCGGCGACCGGATCGACAAGGCGCTCAAGGGCTCCGCGATCGACGTCTACACCGGTGACGGGCGCAGCAGCGTCGAGAACCCGGACGTCGCCTCGGCCAGGGGCAGCCTGAAGGAGCTGGCGGGCTCGCTCGGCGGCACCGTCGTGCTGATCACCATGATGGTGGTGGGCAGCACGCTGGCGCTCAGCGTGCACCAGCGCCGGCGCGAGCTGGCGCTGTTGCGCGCGGTCGGCGCGACGCCCAAGCAGATCCACAAGATGATCTCGGGCGAGGCCCTGGTGATCTCGCTGGTGGCCTCGATCCTGGGCTGCTTCCCCGGCATGCTGGCCGCCGGGGTGCTGCGCGGGGCGCTCGGTGCGATCGGCATCCTGCCGGACGACTTCGAGTTCTCCTACGGCCCGATCCCGGCGATCGCCGCGGTCGGCATCGGCGTGATCGCCGCGCAGGTGGCGGCGTTCGCGGTGGCCCGCCGGGTGGTGTCGATCCGGCCGGTGGAGGCGCTCAGCGAGGCCCAGACCGAGCAGCCGGGCATCGGCGGCGCCCGGGTGGCGATCGGGATCCTGCTGTTCGTCCTCGGCTTCTGCGCGTCGCTGCTGCCGCTGTTCTTCGGCAGCATCTTCGCGGTGGCCGCGGCCGGCAGCGGCGGCCTGATCATGGTGATCGCGATCCTCATGCTGGCCCCGCCGGTGGTGGCGAGGGCGACCAGGCTGATGGCCGCGCCGTTCCAGCGGCGGTTCGGGACCCTCGGGTTCCTGGCCGTGGCCAACACCCGGGCCAACGCCCGGCGGCTGGCGGCCGGCATCGGCCCGCTGATCCTGGCGATCGGCTTCGCCTCGGTGCAGCTGTTCATCCCGACCACCACGTCGGGTGCGGCCGAGGCGCAGGCCCAGGCGGGCGTCGTCGCCGACTACACGGTGACCAGCGATTCCGGCGGCCTGCCGGTGACCGCGCCGAAGTTCATCGCCGGCCTGGACGGGGTGGACGCCGCGGCCGGGACGGTGCGGGTGGACCTGTTCGCCTCGACGAAGATGCTCGGCTCGCCGGAGATCTTCGACTACAAGGCGCAGGGGCTGACCCCGGGCAACCTGAGCCGGGTCGTCGACCTGGACGTCTCCGAGGGCTCCCTGGACAACCTGTCCACGGACACGGTGGCGATCAGCAGCGGGGCTTCGGCCACGCTCGGCGCGGGCGTCGGCGGCCAGATCAAGGTGCACATGCCCGACGGGCAGACGCTGGAGCCGAAGGTGATCGCCGTGTACAAGCGCGGCCTGGGCTTCGGCGACATCACCCTGTCCTACGACACCGTGCTCCAGCACAGTTCGCGCCGGATGTACGACTCGGTGCTGGTGCGGGCCAAGGACGGCGCCGACAAGAAGAAGGTGATCGGCGAGCTCACCGGGCTCAACGACCGCTACCCCGGGGTGCACGTCCAGGACAAGGGCGGCCTGTCCGCCGCCCAGGAGAAGGCCGGCACGGCCAACCTGTTCGGCAGCGCGCTGCCGCTGGTCCTGGTCTTTGGGTACATCGCGGTGGCCGTCGCCAACACCCTGGTGATGACCACGCTGTCCAGAGCACGGGAGTTCGCGCTGCTGCGGCTGGTCGGCGCGACCCCCGAACAGGTCATGCGGATGATGCGCACCGAGACGCTGATGCTGATCCTGATCGCGGTGGTGGTCGGCAGTCTGGTGCCCATCGTGCCGTTGATGACGGTGAGCATGGGCCTGACCGGGTCGCTGGTTCCGCACATTCCCCCGCTGCTCTACCTGGGGATCGTGGCGGCGACCTCGGCCCTGGCCGCGGCGGCCGTTCTGGTGCCGACCAAGCTCGCCCTGCGCGCCCGCCCGGTGGAGGCCATCGGACTGCGCGAGTAGCTCCGCCCGCACCATTGCCACACCGACCCGCCGATGGGGTCCGCGACCGCGGACCCCATCGGCGTTTTCGGGTTTCCGGGCAGGTCGAACGGCGTTTCGCAGTGCGGCAACCAGGGTCATTCGGCTGCCGCTTAACGACCCTGACCGGCCCCGCCGCCCGGTGTTAGCCTGCATTCACCAGAGCGAATTCCCCTTTTGCGTAATCCCCGTACCGACGAGCCGTGGACGGAACACGGCCGAACGGGGCTGTTGTGCTGCGCCTTTTTCGGATTCCGGTGAATGCGGTGGGTGGGTTTTAGTGAATTCACAGTCATGGCGTGAAAAGGCCGGACGGCTCGCGCGCGAACACGGTGTGCGCTCCCTCCGGTGCGCCTTCTACGGCGCCGGCGAACTCCACGTCGCCGAGGCGGGTGCGGAGCCCGGGCCGGCGCCCGCCGCGCCGTTCGCCTCGCTCACCAAGCTCTTCACCGCGACGCTGGCCATGCAGCTGGCCTTCGACGGCGACCTCGACCTGGACCTGCCGGTCGGCGAGTACCTGACCGAACCGCCCTTCGCCGAGCTGGAACTGACGACCCGCCACCTGCTCAGCCACTCCTCCGGGATGGTCTGCGACGGCCCCGGCGGCGGCGGGCTGCGGGCCGCCGTCGCGGCCGGCCCGCTGTTCGCCCCCGGCACCGCGTTCTCGTACTCCAACGCCGGGTTCGCCCTGGCCGGAAAGGTCATCGAGGCCGCCGCCGGGGTGAGTTGGCGCAACGCCGTGACGGACTTCCTGCTCCGGCCGCTGGACATCGAGCCGGCCTTCCTGGCGGCCGGCGAGATCCCCCGCGACCTCGCCCCCGCCGCCGCGATCGCCGGCACCGTCACCGACCTGGTCGCGTTCGGCCGGCTCCACCTGGACGACCGCGACGCCTCGCACGCCGCCCTGCTCGACCAGGAGGCCGTCCGGGAGCTGGCCGAACCGCCCTTCGACACCCTGCCGTTCGGCCTGGCCGACGGCTGGGGCCACGGCTGGGCCCGGTACGGCAACGGCGCCGACCACTGGCTCGGCCTCGACGGCGTGGGCGCGGGCGCCACCTGCCACCTGCGGATCCAGCCGGAACGCGGCACCGTGATCGCCCTCCAGGCCGACTCCGCGGCCGGCCTCGGCGCCTGGCAGGACCTGCTGGCCCAGCTCCGGGCCGAGGGCGTGGACGTCGCCGACTACGCGCCGGGCCCCGCCGCCGGCGCCGCGCAGGACCTGTCGGACCGCGTCGGGCAGTGGGCCAACGGCGAGACCGTGTACCGGATCCGCCCCGGCGCCGACGCGGCGGACGGCACGCACCCCGGCGCCACCGTCCTGGTCGACGACGACGGGATGGAGTACGACCTGACCGGCCGAGGCGAGCGCTTCTTCGCCGCCCGGCACCCGCGGCTGCCCGAGGTGGAACACCTCGGCCGCTTCCTGCTCGACCCGGAGACCGGGCGCGCGGACCACATGCAGTTCGGCGGCCGCGTCCTACGACGCGTCGCCTGAACAGGCTGGAGAGCGAACGTGACGATCACCAACGACAGTGTCCTGTCGCCGGCGCAGCAGCGCCTGTGGTTCCTGAACCGCTTCCAGGAGGGCGCCGCCGGCCACACCCACACGGTGGCGCTGCGGCTGGCCGGCGGCCTGGGTCCGGAGCAGCTGCGCGCCGCGCTGGACGCCCTGGTCCGGCGGCACCCGCTGCTGGGCACCGTGCACCGCGAGGCCGAGGGCCGCTGCCGACCCGAACCCGCCCCCGACGGCGGGGCGTTCGCCGGGCTGCGGCCCGAGCCGGTCGCCCCCGACGAGCTCGACGAGGCGCTGACCCGGGCGGCCGGCCAGGGCCTGGACCTCACCCGGGAGCCCCCGCTGCGGGCCCGGCTGCTGGCCACCGGTCCGGACGCCCACGTGCTGGTCCTGACGGTGCACGAGATCGCGGCCGACGAGCGCTCGCTCGCCGTGATCGTCGACGACCTGGCCCGGGCGTACGCGGCGGCCACCGCCACGGCCGCCCCCGGCGCGCCCGAGCCCGCCCCGCAGTACGCCGCGGCCGCCGCCGCCGACCGGGAGCTGAACGGCGCCCCCGAGCGGCCCACCGAGCACGCCGCGGCCGAACTCGCCCACTGGCGCGCGGCCCTGGACGGCGCGCCGGCGCAGCTCGACCTGCCCGTCGACCGGCCGCGCCCGGCCGTCACCCGCTACGCCGCCGACGAGTACCGCGGCGAGCTGGACGGCCCGCTGACCGCGGCCCTCGCCGACCTGGCCGCCGACTGCGGCGCAGGCGTCGAGGCGGTGCTGCACGCCGCCGTCGTGGCGCTGCTCGGCCGATTCGGCGCCGGCGCCGACGTCCCGCTGGTCGGCAGCCTGCCCGGCCGCGACGGCGGGCGGCGCGCCGCCGTGGTCGGCCCGCTGGCCAACCCGGTGGTGCTGCGGGTCGTCCGCCGCCCCGGCGCCTCCTTCCGCGAGCTGGTCGGCGACTGCGCGGCGGTCGCCGACACGGCCCGGCGCCACGGCGGCATCCCGTTCGAGACCGTGGTCGGGGAGCTGCGGCCCGAGCGCGCGCTCAACCGCCACCCGCTGGCCCAGGTGGCCTTCGACCTCGCCGAGGACCTGCCCGCCCGGCTCGACCTCGGCCCGCTCGACGCCCGGGTGGAGCAACTTCCCCGCCAGCACTCCCCGTTCGACCTCCAGCTGCGCTTCCGCAGCGCGCCCGACGGTTCCGGGCTGCGGCTGGCCGCGACCTTCAGCACCGAGCTGTTCGACCCGGCGACCGTCCGGCGGCTCACCGACGCGCTGCCGCGCCTGCTGGCCGCCGCCGTCGCCGCGCCGGACGCCGACCCCGACGGCTACGAGGTGCTGGACCCGGCCGAGCGGCACGCCCTGCTGACCACGTGGAACGCCACCGACCGGCCGGTGCCCGACGCCGACGTCTCCGCGCTGTTCCGGGCCCGGGTCGCCGCCCAGCCCGCGCGGACCGCCCTGATCGCCGGCGACACCGTGCTCAGCTACGCCGAACTCGACGACCGGGCCGAGCGGCTGGCCGGCGAGCTGCGCCGCCACGGCGCCGCCCCGGGCCGGCTCGTCGCGCTGGCGCTGCCGCGCTCCGCCGACCTCGTCGTCGCCCTGCTCGCGGTGGCCCGCACCGGCGCCGCCTACGTGCCGCTCGACCCCGACTACCCGGCCGACCGGATCGGCTACATCCTCGACCACGCCGCCCCCTCGGCGCTGGTCACCGACAGCGCGACGGCCGGGCGGCTGCCCGCCACCGCCGCCCACCGGGTGCTGCTGGACGACGAGGAGCTGCGCGCCAGGCTGGCGACGGAGCCCGCCGGGCCGCAGGGCCCCGCCGCGACCGCCGCCGACCCGGCCTACGTCATCTACACCTCCGGCTCCACCGGCCGGCCCAAGGGCGTCGTCATCAGCCGCCACGCGCTGACCAACTTCCTGGTCTCGATGGCCGACCTCTTCCCGCTCGCGGCCGAGGACGTCTGGACCTCCGTCACCACGATCGCCTTCGACATCGCCGCCCTGGAGCTCTACCTGCCGCTGGTCGGCGGCGCCACCGTGGTCCTCGCCGACCGCGCGACCGTCACCGACCCCGCCGGGCTGGGCGCCCTGGTCGGCCGCACCGGCACCACGATCATGCAGGCCACCCCCAGCCTCTGGCAGGCCCTGTGCGACGAAGTCCCGCAGGCGCTGAGCGGCCTGCGGATGCTGGTCGGCGGGGAGGCCCTGCCGGCCGCCCTCGCCGAGCGGATGCGCGCGCTCGGCAGCGAGGTCACCAACCTGTACGGGCCCACCGAGACCACCATCTGGTCCACCGCCGCCCGCCTGGACGACCGCCCCGGCGCGCCGACCATCGGCCGGCCGATCGGCAACACCCGGGTCCGGGTCCTCGACGAGGCGCTGCGCCTGGTGCCGATCGGCGCCGCCGGCGAGCTGTACATCGCCGGGGACGGCGTCGGCACCGGCTACCTGCACCGCGAGGACCTCACCCGGGACCGCTTCCTGCCCGACCCGTACGGCGCCGAGGGCGAGCGCATGTACCGCACCGGCGACATCGTCCGCTGGGCCGCCGACGGCAACCTGGAGTACGTCGGCCGCGCCGACTTCCAGCTGAAGGTCCGCGGCTTCCGGATCGAGCCCGGCGAGATCGACGCCGTCCTGGAGCGGCACCCCGCGGTGGCCCGCGCCGTCACCGTCGCCCGCGAGTACGCGGCCGGCGACACCCGGCTGGTCTCCTACGTGGTGCCGGCCGGCGAGGGCGGCGCCGACCCGGCCGAACTGCGCGCGCACGCCGCCGCCACGCTGCCCGGCTACATGGTCCCGGCCGTGGTGGTGCCGATCCCCGAGATCCCGCTGACCCCCAACGGCAAGACCGACCGGGCCGCGCTCCCGGATCCGGGCACCACCGCCGCCGGCAGCGGGCACGGGCCGCGCAGCGCCCGCGAGGAGCAGCTCTGCGACCTGTTCTGCGAGGTGCTCGGCGTCGCCTCGATCGGCGTCGACGACAGCTTCTTCGACCTCGGCGGCCACTCCCTGCTCGCCACCCGGCTGATCGGGCGCATCCGCTCGGTGCTGGACGTCGAGGTGCCGATCCGCACCCTGTTCGAGTCGCCCACCGTCGCCGGGCTGGCCGGCCGGCTGGGCAGCGAGCCCGCCCGCCGGGCCGGGCTGGTGCCGGTCGACCGAGACCGGCCGCTGCCGCTCTCCTACGGCCAGCAGCGGCTCTGGTTCCTGTACGACTACGAGTCCCAGGGCACCGAGTACAACTCGCCGCTCGGCCTGCGGCTGACCGGGCCGCTCGACCGGGACGCCCTCGGGCGCGCCGTCGACGCCCTGGTGGCCCGGCACGAGGCGCTGCGCACCACCTTCGCCACCGAGGGCGGCCAGGGCGTGCAGGTCGTCCACGCCCCGGCCCACCGGCCGGTGCGCTTCACCGACCTCGCGGCCGAGGGGCGCGTCGACGACCTCGACCAGCTGCTGCGCACCGAGCTGAGCCGCTCCTTCGACCTGCGCGGCGGCCCGCTGCTGCGCCCCTGGCTGATCCGGCTGGCCGATGCCGAGCACCTGCTCGTCCTCGACATGCACCACGTCGTCACCGACGGCTGGTCCAAGGAGGTGATGGCCCGCGAGCTCGTCGCCCTGCTCGGCCAGGAGGCCACCGGCCGGCCCGCCGCGCTGAGCGAACTGCCCCTGCAGTACGCCGACTTCGCGGTGCACCAGCACGGCGAGCGGGGCGCCCGGGAGGCCGCCGACCTCGCCTACTGGAAGCGCCGGCTGGACGGCGTGGTGCCGCTGGAGCTGCCGACCGACCGGCCCCGGCCCGCCACCCGCGCCACCCGGGGCGCCGGCCACTCCTTCGAGCTGAGCCCCGAGCTGGTGGCCGCCCTCACCCGGCTCTGCCGCCGGGAGGGCGTCACCCTGTTCACCGTCCTCACGGCGGGCGTCCAACTGCTGCTGTCCCGGTACGCGCGCCAGCGCGACGTCGCGGTCGGCACCATCGTCTCCGGCCGCGAGCACAGCGAACTGGAGGACGTGCTCGGCTTCTTCGTCAACACGCTGGTGCTGCGCGCCCGGACCGCCCCCGACACGACCGTCGGGGCCTTCCTGGCCGACGTCCGGCAGGGCGTGCTGGAGGCCTTCACCCACCAGCACCTGCCGTACGACCGGCTGATCGACGAGCTCAAGCCGGACCGCGACCCCAGCCGCACCCCGCTGATCCAGGCCGCGCTGATGCTCAAGCGGGCCCAGGACGCGCTGCCCGGCCCGGACGGCCTGCGGGTCGAGGAGAGCGCCCTGCCGCGGATGCACGCGCTGTTCGACATCGGCTTCGAGTTCGAGGAGCGCGACGGGCGGCTCGGTGGCCTGGTCGAGTACAGCACGGCGCTCTTCGATCCGGTGACCGTCGCCCGGATCGCCCGCCACCTCACCGTGCTGCTGGAGGGCATGGCGGCGGCCGACCCGGACCGCCTGGTCGACGAGCTGCCGCTGATGGACGAGCAGGAACGCCGGCTGGTCACCACCGGCTGGAACGCCACCGCGACCGGCGCCCGGTTCCACACGGCGACCATCCACGGGCTGGTCGCCGACCAGGCCCGGCGCACCCCGGACGCCGCGGCCGTCACCACCGAGGACTGCAGCCTGACCTTCGCCGAACTCGACGCGCTGACGGACGCGCTGGCCCACCGGCTGGCCGACCGCGGCGTCGGCCCGGGCACCGTCGTCGGCGTCCGCACCCGGCGCGCCGCCGAGATGACGATCGCCCAGCTCGCCGTGCTCAAGGCCGGCGGCGCCTACCTGCCGCTCGACCCCGAACTGCCCGACGACCGGACGGTCTACGTGCTCCAGGACGCCGGGGTGCCGGTGCTCCTCACCCAGCGCGACCTGCCCGGCCCCGAGGCGCCGGACGGTGTCGAGGTGCTGTACGTCGAGGACACCGGGCCCGGCACGCACGACGGGCCGCCCGAGGTCGCCGTCGGCCCGTCCGACCTCGCGTACGTGATCTACACCTCGGGCTCCACCGGCAAGGCCAAGGGCGTGCTGATCGAGCACCGCGGCGTGGTCAACCTGTGCGACTGGTACCGGGACTTCTTCGACGCCGGGCCCGGCGACCGGGCCACCCAGATGGTGCCGCCCGGCTTCGACCCGACGGTGCTGGAGCAGTGGGGCGCCCTCGCCTGCGGCGTGGAGATCCGGTTCGCCTCCGACCGCGTCCTGGAGGACCCGCACCTGCTCGCCGGCTGGATCGTCGAGCAGGGGATCACCCTGATCCTCATCCCGGCGCCGCGCCTGGAGGCCCTGCTCGACCAGCCCGCGCTGCACCAGGGCCGGGTGCGCCACATCCTCACCGGCGCCGACGTGGTGCGCCGCCGGCTGCCGCGCGGCTCGACGATGGCGCTGTCCAACCTGTACGGCCCGACCGAGACCACCGTGCTCACCACCGGCACGGTGCTGGAGGCGGAGGAGGACGCCCCGGTCGGGCGGCTGCCCTCGATCGGCCGGCCCATCGCCAACACCACCGGCTACGTGCTCGACGAGCACCGCGAGCCCGTCCCGGTGGGCGTGCCCGGCGAACTGTACGTCGGCGGCGCCGGGGTGGCCCGCGGCTACCTGGGCCGCCCGGAGCTCACCGAGGAGCGGTTCGTCCCGGACCACCTCGCCGCCACCGCCGGCGCGCGGCTCTACCGCACCGGCGACCTGGTCCGCTGGCTGCCCGACGGCACGCTCGAGTTCCTCGGGCGGATCGACAACCAGGTCAAGGTGCGCGGCTACCGGATCGAGCTGGGCGAGATCGAGACCGCGCTGCTCGACGACGAGAGCGTCGAGCAGACCGCGGTGGTCGCCCGGACCAAGCCGTCCGGGCAGACCGCGCTGACCGGCTACGTGGTGCCCGCGGACGGCACCGCCGACCCGGAGAAGATCCGGGCCCGGCTCGCCGAGCGGCTGCCCGGCTACATGGTCCCGCCGGTGGTCATCGTCCTGGACGCGTTCCCGATGACCACGAGCGGCAAGATCGACCGGCGGGCCCTGCCGGAGCCGGAGGAGCAGCGGCCGGCCGCCGAGCCCACCGCGCCCCGGGACGAGACCGAGGCGGCGCTGGCCGGGATCTGGGCCGAGGTGCTGGGCGTGCCCGTCGTGGGGGCCGAGGACAACGTCTTCGACCACGGCGCCAACTCGGTGCTCACCCTCCAGGTCACCGCCCGGATCCGGGAGGTGTTCGGCGTCGGGGTCTCGGCCCGGCACGTGTTCGCCGCCCGCACCGTGGCGGCCCTCGCGGACCAGGTCCGCAAGCAAGTACTCGAAGACGTGCGCCGGACACCGGCGGACCGGACGACGACGCGCGGTGGCGCGCGGGGGAGCAACCGATGACAGACCAGCGACACAGCGAGGGCCAGGACGCCGACGAGATCCTGCGGCAGCGGCTGGCGGCCGCCGGCGCCGGCGGCGGCGACCGCGACGCGATCCGGTCCGGCGGCGACGGCCCGGCCCCGCTCTCCTTCGGCCAGGAACGGCTCTGGTTCCTCCAGGAGTTCGAGACCGACGCGGTCGAGTACACCACCTCCTTCGGCCTCCGGCTGCGCGGCGGCCTCGACCTGGCCGCGCTGCGCACCGCGCTGACCGGCCTGGTCGAGCGGCACGAGCCGCTGCGCACCGTCTTCACCACCGAGGACGGCGTGGCCCGCCAGGAGGTCCGGCCCGCCTACGCCCCGGATACCGAGCCGGTGGACCTGAGCGCGCTGGGCACCGGGGAGCGGGAGGCCGAGTTCGCCGCGCTGCTGCGCCGCGAACTCGCCACCCCCTTCGACCTCGCCAGCGGCCCGCTGCTGCGCTCCACGGTCGTGCGGCACGGCCCGGACGACCACGCGCTCTTCCTCAACCTGCACCACATCGCCGCCGACGGCTGGTCCAAGGGCCTGCTGACCGGCGAGCTCGGCGAGCTCTACCGGGCCGCGGTCGAGGGCCGCCCGCACACCCTCGCCCCGCTGCCGGTCAGCTACCGCGACTACTCCCGCTGGCAGCGCGAGCGCTGCACCGAAGACCGCCTGGCCGGGCAGCTGGACTACTGGCGCGACGAGTTGGCGGACATCCAGCCGCTGGAGCTGCCCACCGACCGGCCCCGCCCGGCGGTGCGCACCACCGTCGGCGCCCTGCACACCTTCCAGGTCGACGCCGAGGTCGCCACCGGGCTCGACACGCTCGGCGCCGAACGCGGCACCACGCTCTTCGCCGTGCTCGCCGCCGCCACCCAGGTCCTGCTGGCCCGGCACACCGGCCAGCGCACCGTGAGCCTGGGCACCGTGTCGGTCGGCCGCGACCGCACCGAACTGGAGCCGCTGGTCGGCTTCTTCGTCAACACCCTGGTCCTGCACGGCCGGATCGACCTGGACGAGGACTTCGGCGACCTGCTGGAGCGCACCACCGACCAGCTCTGGGACGCCCTCAGCAACCAGGACGTCCCCTTCCACCGGCTGGTGGACGAGATCCAGCCCGAGCGCGACCCGAGCCGCACCCCCTTGGTGCAGGCCGCCCTCGTGCTCCAGAACGACCCCGGCGCCCTGCCCGACTTCGGCGGCCCGGCCGTCGAGGAGTTCCGCGCGCCCTCGGTGTCCTCCATCTTCGACCTGACGCTGGAGTTCACCCCGGCCGCCGACGGCACGCTGGGCGGGACGGTGGAGTACAACACCGACCTGTTCGACGCCTCGACCGTCGACGCGCTCTGCACCCGGCTGCTGCTCCTGCTGGCGGGCGTCGCCGCCGACGCCGACCGCCCGGTCGGCGACCTGCCGCTGCTCACCGCCGCCGAACTCGACACCGTCACCCGCGACTGGGCCGAGAACCGGGTGCCCTACCCGGCCGACCGGACCGTCCACTCGCTGGTCGCCGAGCAGGCCGCGGCCACCCCCGACGCCATCGCCGTCACCGCCGCCGAAGGCGAGCTGACGTATCGTCAGCTCGATGAGCGGGCCGACCGGTTGGCCCGGCTGCTGCTCGACCGCGGCGCCCGCCCCGGCCAGCACGTCGCGGTCTGCCTGCCCCGCGGCACCGGCCTGGTCGTCGCCCTGCTGGCCGTGCTCAAGGCCGGCTGCGCCTACGTCCCGCTGGACCCGGACTACCCGGCCGACCGGCTGGAGTTCATGCTCGCGGACACCGGGGCCGCGCTCTGCGTCACCGACCGGGAGCTGCTCGAACGGCTGCCCGACCTGGCCGTCCCGGCCCTGCTGCCCGCCGAGCGCACCGCCGAGCTGGCCGCCCTCCCGGCCGGGCCGCCGGCCGCCGACGCGGGGCCGCAGAGCGCCGCCTACGTCATCTACACCTCCGGCTCCACCGGCCGGCCCAAGGGCGTCGTGGTCGAGCACCGCTCCATCGTCCGGCTGGTCCGCGGCGCCGACTACGCCCCGCTGGCGGCCGACGACGTGGTGGCGCAGGTCGCCGACGCCACCTTCGACGCGGCGACCTTCGAGTTCTGGGGCCCGCTGGTGGCCGGGGCGCGGATCGCCGTCATCACCAAGGACGTCCTGCTCGACCCGCCGGCCTTCGCCGCCGCGCTGCGCTCGACCGGCGCCACCGCGATGTTCCTCACCGCCGGCGTCTTCAACCAGGTCGTCGGCCTGGAGCCCACCGCCTTCGGCGGCATGCGCCACCTGGTGGTCGGCGGAGAGGCGCTCAACCCGCGCCGGATCGCCGAACTGCTGGCCGGCGGCGCCCCGCCGCAGCGGCTGGTCAACGGCTACGGCCCGACCGAGACCACCACCTTCGCCGTCTCCCACCTGATCCGCGAGACCGACGGCGTGCGCGCCATCCCGATCGGACGCCCGATCTCCAACACGGCGGTGTACGTCCTCGACGAGCGCCGCCGCCCCGTCCCGCCCGGCACGCCCGGCGAGCTCTGGATCGCCGGCCCCGGCGTCGCCCGCGGCTACCTGGGCCGCCCGGAGCTGACCGAGGAGCGCTTCCAGCCCTCGCCGTTCGCGGCGGAGCCCGGCGAGCGGATGTACCGCACCGGGGACGTGGTGCGCTGGGCCGACGGCCTGGTCGAGTACCTCGGCCGCGCCGACACCCAGGTCAAGGTCCGCGGCTACCGGATCGAGCCCGGCGAGGTCGAGGCCGTCCTGGAGGCCCACCCCGCGGTGGCCGAGGCCCTGGTGGTCGCCCTCGCGGACGGCGACCACAAGCGGCTGGTCGGCTACCTGCGCGCCGAGCCCGGCGCCGTCATCGCGCCGCAGGACCTGCGCGCCTTCGCCGAGCAGCGGCTGCCCTCCTACAGCGTCCCGACCGCCTTCGCCACCCTCGACGCCTTCCCGCTCACCCCCAACGGCAAGGTCGACGTCCGGGCCCTGCCGGCACCGGACGCCCCCCTGGAGCGGGAGGACTACCGGGCCCCCGAGGACCCGGCCGAGCAGGCGCTCGCCGAGGTCTGGTCGGAGGTGCTCGGCATCGGCAAGGTCGGCGTCGACGACAACTTCTTCGAACTCGGCGGCGACTCCATCCTGAGCATCCAGGTGGTCGCCC
The DNA here is from genome assembly GCF_040304045.1 of Kitasatospora sp. NPDC094016. Classification (NCBI taxonomy): domain Bacteria; kingdom Bacillati; phylum Actinomycetota; class Actinomycetes; order Kitasatosporales; family Streptomycetaceae; genus Kitasatospora; species Kitasatospora sp. NPDC094016. The sequence goes on along the minus strand of NZ_JBEOUK010000021.1, from coordinate 70,786 downwards.
GGGCCCGCCGGGCCGGACTCGTCATCACCTCGAAGGACATCTTCTCCCGGCAGTCGCTCGCCGACCTCGCCCGCGCCGCCCGCCCGGTCGAGGAGGCCCCGGTCGTCCTGGCCGACGCCGACGACCACGAGCCGGCCCCGCTCGGCCCCGTCCAGGAGTGGTTCTTCGCCCACCACACCCGCGGCGCCCACCACTTCAACCAGTCCGTGCTGATCACCCTGGACGGCGCGGTCGACGAGCCCGCGCTGGCCCGCGCCCTGGCCGGCCTCGTCGGCCGGCACGAGGCCCTGCGCACCCGCTTCGCCACCGGCCCCGACGGCCGGCGGGTCCAGACCGTCACCGCCCCGGACGCCGACGCCGCGCCGGCCGAGGTCCGGATCGAGCGGATCACCCTGGACCAGGCCGCCCCCGGCGAGCGCGCCGCCGCCATGCGCACCCTCGCCGAGGCCGCGCAGGCCTCGCTGGACCCGGCCGAAGGGCCGCTGGTGCGCACCCTGCTGTTCGACCACGGCGCCGGCGAGCCCGCGCGGCTGCTGCTCACCGTGCACCACCTGGCCGTGGACGGCGTCTCCTGGCGGATCCTCCTGGAGGACCTGGAGAGCGCCTACCGGCAGGCCGTCCGCGGCGAGGACGTCGACCTCGGCCCGGTCGGCACCTCGTACCGCGGCTGGGCGCGCCGCCTCGCCGCCTTCACCCGGGACGGCGGCCTGGACGACGAGCTGGCGCACTGGGCCCGCCCGGTGCCGGCCGGCTCCGCCGACCTGCCCACCGACCGGGAGGGCCGCAACAGCGTCGGCGACACCCGCGCCGTCTCCGCCGGCCTCGACGCCGAGCGCACCCGGCAACTGCTCCAGGACGTGCCCGCCGTCTACCGCACCCAGGTCAACGACGTCCTGCTGACCGCGCTCGGCCGCGCGCTCGCCCGCTTCACCGGCCGGGCCCGGACCCTGATCACCCTGGAGGGCCACGGCCGCGAGGAGATCCTGGACGGCACCGACGTCTCCCGGACGGTCGGCTGGTTCACCTCGATCTTCCCGGTGCTGCTGGAGTCCCCGGCCGACCGCCCGCTCGGCCGGCTCATCCGCGACACCAAGGAACTGCTGCGCGCCGTGCCCGGCCGCGGCGCCGGCTACGGCCCGCTGCGCTACCTGCGCGGCGACCAGCCGCAGGCCGCCGCCCTGGCCGCGGCGCCGCAGCCCCAGGTCAGCTTCAACTACCTCGGCCAGTGGAGCGACGCCGCGGCCGGGAGCGAGCTGTTCCGCGCCGTCGAACCCGACTACGGCCTGGACCACCACCCGGACGAGGAGCGGCCGCACCTGCTGGACATCGTCGGCGAGGTCCGGCACGGCGTGCTGACCTTCGACTTCCACTACGCGCCGCAGCGCCACGACCAGGCCACCGTGCAGCGGCTCGCCGACGACTTCGCGGCGGCCCTGACCGAACTCGTCGAGCACTGCCTGACCCCCGGCGCCGGCGGCGCCACCCCCGGCGACTTCCCGCTGCTCACCCTCGACCAGGCGACCGTCGACCGGCTGGTGCCGGCCGGCTCCGCCGTCGAGGACATCCACCCGCTGACCCCGATGCAGAGCGGGATGCTCTTCCACACCCTCAACCAGGACGGCGTCGGCGCCTACTCCGACCACGTCGCCTTCCGGCTGGAGGGCGTCCGCGACGTCGACGCGCTGGCCGCCGCCTGGCAGCACGTGGTCGACCGCACCCCCGCGCTGCGCACCCGGCTGGTCTGGGACGGCGTCCCCGAGCCCGTCCAGGTGGTCGAGCGCTCCGCCCGGCTGACGGTCCGCCGCCTCGACTGGACCGGCCTGCCCGCCGCCGAACTGGACCGCCGGCTCAAGGCGCTGATCGACGAGGAGCGCGCCACCGGGATCGAGCTGTCCCGGGCGCCGCTGATGCGCCTCGCCCTGGCCCGCGAGGACGAGCGGACCGTCCGCGTCGTGTGGACCTTCCACCACGCCGTCCTGGACGGCTGGAGCACCTCGCACCTGTTCGCCGACCTCTTCGCCGCCTACCAGGCGCTCACCGACGGCAGGGGCAAGGCCCCGGCGCTGCCCGAGCGCCGGCCGTTCCGCGACTACGTCGCCTGGCTGGCCCGGCAGGACAAGGACGCGGCCGCCGCCCACTGGAGCGCCCTGCTGGGCGACCTGGACGCGCCGACCCAGCTGCCGTTCGGCCGCTCGGTGCCCCAGGGCCACGAGTCCCAGTCCGCCGGGCAGGTCCGGGTGGGCCTGTCCGGCGCCGAGACCGACGCGCTGGTCGCGATGGTCCGCCGCCACCGGCTCACCCTCAACACCGCCGTCCAGGGCGCCTGGGCGATCCTGCTGGCCCGCCACTCCGGGCAGCGCGACGTCTGCTTCGGCACCACCGTGGCCGGCCGCCCGACCGAGCTGCCCGGCGCCGACACCATGGTCGGCAACCTGCTCAACACCCTGCCGCTGCGCACCGAGGTCGACCAGGACGCCCCGCTGGTGGAGTGGCTGGCGGCCCTCCAGGCCGAGCAGGCCGAATCCCGGCGCTTCGAGTACTCCTCGATCGCCGAGATCCAGCGCAGCAGCAAGGTCCCGCGCGGCAGCGCGCTGTTCCAGACCCTGGTGGTGTTCGAGAACTACCCGGGCAACGGGGCCGCCGCCGAACGCCACGGACTGCGGCTCAGCGACGTCCGCGCCGTCGACACCACCAGCTTCACGCTGGACCTCACCGCCTACGACGACGACGGCTCGCTGACCCTGCTGCTCTCCTACGACCCGGCGCTCTACGACCGCGCCCAGGCCGAGGTGCTGGCCGACCAGCTCGCCGTCCTGCTCGGCAGCATGCCCACCGCCCCCGGCCAGCGCGTCGGCGACGTCCCGATGCTGTCGCTGCGCGCCCGCGACCGCGTCCTGTACGAGTGGAACGACACCGGCACCCCGGGCGCCGACGCCTGCCTGCACGAGCTGATCGCCGAGCAGGCGCAGCAGACCCCGGACGCCGAGGCGGTGGTCTTCGAGGAGACCGTGCTGACCTACGCGGAACTGGAGGCCCGGGCCAACCGGCTCGCCCAGCACCTCGTCGGCCAGGGCATCGGCCCGGAGACCGTCGTCGCCATCTGCCTGGACCGCGGCCCGGACACCGTCGTCGCCGCCCTCGGCGTCCTCAAGGCCGGCGCCGCCTACCTGCCGCTGGACCCCACCCACCCCGCCGAGCGGCTGCGCCTGGTGCTGGACGACAGCGCCGCCGCGATGCTCGTCACCCAGCGGGACCTCGTCGAACGGCTCCCGCTGTGCGACGCGACCGTGCTCTGCCTGGACGCCGACCGCGAGGAGATCGACAGCTGGCCCGCCGAGGCGCCCAGCACCGAGGTGACCCCGGACAACCTCGCCTACGTCATCTACACCTCCGGCTCCACCGGCAAGCCCAAGGGCGTCACGGTCGAGCACCGCAGCGTCGCCCGGGCCGCCGCGGCCTGGCGCGAGGCCTACCGGCTCGACCGCGGCCCCGTCCGCCAGCTCAACCTCGCCAGCATGGCCTTCGACGTCTTCGTCTCCGACCTGACGCACGCGCTGACCGCCGGCGGCGCCCTGGTGCTCTGCCCGAAGGACGCCACCACCGACCCGGCGCGCCTGCTCGACCTGATGGAGCGCCAGCGCGTCACCCACGTCGAGACGGTGCCCTCGCTGGCCAACGCGCTGGCCGACGAGGCCGCCCGCAGCGGCCGGGCCTTCCCGCCGCTGCGCTACCTGGCCGTCGGCTCGGACAACTGGCGCACCGACGACTGCCGGCGGCTGCTGAAGAGCGTCGCCCCCGGCACCGTCGTGCTCAACTCCTACGGCGTCACCGAGGCCACCGTCGAGTCCTCGTACTTCACCGTCACCCCGCAGAGCCTGCCGGACGTCGCGTCCGTGCCGATCGGCCGGCCCATCCCGGGCACCCGGATGTACGTCCTGGACGCGGACCTGGAGCCGCTGCCGGTCGGCGTCGTCGGCGAGCTCTTCCTCGGCGGCACCGGCGTCACCCGCGGCTACCTGGGCCGCCCCGACCTCACCGAGGAGCGCTTCTCCACCGACCCGTTCACGCCCCACCCCGACGGCCGGCTCTACCGCACCGGCGACCAGGCCCGCTTCCTGCCCACCGGCGACGTCGAGTTCCTCGGCCGCGGCGACGACCAGGTCAAGGTCCGCGGGTTCCGGGTGGAACTCGCCGAGATCGAGGCCGTCCTGCGCCGCCACCCCGACGTCCTGGAGGCCGTCGCGGCGCTGCGCTCCGAGCCGGGCGCCGTCCTGACCGGGTACGTCGTGCCCCGGCCCGGCACCGCACCGGAGAGCGCCGAACTGCGCCGCTACCTGGAGGGCTCGCTGCCCCGCCACATGGTGCCGCAGGCCTTCGTCCGGCTCGACCGGCTGCCGCTGAACGCCAACGGCAAGGTGGACCGGCGGGCGCTGCCGGCCGCGGCCGCCGACGACCGCCCGGTCACCACCAGGACGGCCCCCCGCAACCCCGCCGAGCAGGCGCTCGCCGGGCTCTGGGCGGAGGTCTTCCGGGTGCCCGAGGTCGGCGTCGACGACAACTTCTTCGACCTGGGCGGTGACTCGATCCTGAGCATCCAGGTCGTCTCCCGGGCGCGGCAGTTGGGACTGCGCCTCAGCTCGCAGGACATCTTCAGCCACCAGACCATCGCCGGGATCGCCGCCGCGATCTCGACCCACGAACCCGAGGAGCCGGCCGGCGTGAACACCGAACCCGTCACCGGAAGGGCGCCGCTGACCCCGATCCAGCGCGCCTTCTTCCACCACCACACCGAGGCCCCCCAGCACAGCACCATGTCCGTGCTGGCCGAGCTGCGCGAACTTCCCGACGAGGCGCACCTGCGCACCGCGCTCGACGCCCTCCTCACCCACCACGACGCCCTGCGCACCCGCTTCCGCACCGTCTACGGCCGCTGGCAGCAGGAGATCGCCGCCCCCGGCGACGGCTGGCCGCTGGAGCGGCTGGACCTCACCCTGGAGGCCGACCCGGAGGGCGCGCTGCTGGCCGCCGCCACCGCCGCCCAGTCCGGCTTCGACCTGGCCGAGGGCCCGCTGGTGCGGGCCGTGCTGGCCGACCTCGGCGGCACCGCCGGCGCCCGGCTCTTCCTCACCGCCCACCACCTGGTGGTCGACGCGGTCTCCTGGCAGACCCTGCTCGGCGACCTGGAGACGGCCTACCGGCAGGCCGCCGAAGGCCGGCCGGTCGACCTCGGCTCGCGCGGCACCTCCTTCCTCGACTGGTCCCGCCGGCTCTCCGAGCACACCGCGGTCGGCGGCTTCGACGAGGAGCTGGACCACTGGTTCGCGGCCGGCCGCGCCGGCGGCGAGCCGCTGCCCGCCGACCTCACCGGCACCCCGACCGTCGCCACCGCCGCCGCCGTCCGGGTCGGCCTGGACGCGGAGAGCACCGACGCGCTGCTGCGCGAGGTCCCCGCGGTCTACCGCACCCAGGTCAACGACGTCCTGCTGACCGCGCTCGCCCGGGTGCTCGCCGACTGGACCGGCCGCTCCGCGGTCCTGGTGGACCTGGAGGGCCACGGCCGCGAGGAGATCTTCGACGACGTCGACCTGAGCCGTACCACCGGCTGGTTCACCACCTCCTTCCCGGTCGCCCTGGACACCGCCGACGGCGCCGACTGGGGCGCCCGGCTCCGCTCCGTCAAGGAGCAGTTGCGGGCCGTCCCCCAGCGCGGCATCGGCTACGGCGCGCTGCGCCACCTCAGCCCGGCCGGGGCGCCCGGCGAGCTGCTCGCCGAAGGCCCCCGCGCCCAGGTCGGCTTCAACTACCTCGGCCGGGTCGTCGACGGCCACGACGGCGGCCTGCTGCACGACGTGCGGCTCGGCTACGGCACCGAGCAGGCGCCCGGGGAACTGCTGGAGTACCCGCTCGACATCGTGGCGTACGTGCGCGACGGCAAGCTCGGCTTCGAGCTGTTCCACTCCACCGCGACCCACACCACCGAGACCGTCCAGCGGGTCGGCGACCAGCTCGTCGAGGCCCTGCGCGGGATCGTCGCGCACTGCCGCGAGGCCGGCGCCGCCGCCTCCGGGGCCACCCCCTCGGACTTCCCGCTCGCCCGGGTCGACCAGCCGCTGCTGGACGAGCTGACCGCGCTGGGCCGGATCGCCGACCTCTACCCGGCCACGCCGATGCAGCACGGCCTGCTGTTCCACAGCCTCACCGAGGAGGGCGAGGGCGTCTACCTCGGCCAGCTGTCCTTCCTGCTGGAGGGCGGCGTGGACGCGGACGCCTTCGCCGAGGCCTGGCAGCGCCTCGCCGACCGGACCCCGATGCTGCGCACCGCCTTCGCCCGGGTCGACACCGACCAGCCGCTCCAGGTGGTCCGCGAGCACGTCACCGTGCCCGTCGAGCGGCTGGACTGGAGCGCCCTGCCGGCGGCCGAGCGCGAGCAGCGGTTCGCCGCGTACCTCGCCGAGGACCGCACCCGCGGCATCGACCTGGCCGTGGCGCCGCTGATGCGCCTGGCCCTGATCGACGAGCCGGACGGCGCCCTGCGGGTCGTCTGGACCTCGCACCACCTGCTGCTGGACGGCTGGAGCAGCGCCGAACTCGTCTCCGAGGTGGTCGACGACTACCTCCGGCTCACCGGCCACGACCGGCCCGGCCCGGCCGCCCGCCGCCCGTTCCGCGACTACGTCGCCTGGCTCGGCGAGCAGGACCTGGCCGACGCCGAGCGCTACTGGCGCGAGCTGCTGGACGGCTTCACCGCTCCGACCGCGCTGCCGGCCGACCGGGCCGGCGAGGAGGCGGCCCGCCAGGGCAGCGAGGCGACCAGCGTCTTCCAGCTGGAGCCCGAGGTCAGCGAGCGGCTCGCCGAGGTCGCCCGGCGCCACCGGCTCACCACCAACACGCTCGCCCAGGGCGCCTGGGCGCTGACGCTCTCGCGCTACGCGGGGGAGCGGGAGGTCTGCTTCGGCTCGGCCGTCTCCGGCCGCCCCGCCGACCTGCCCGACGTCGAGTCGATGATCGGCCTGTTCATCAACAACCTGCCGGTGCGGGTCGAGGTCCGCCCCGAGCAGCCCGTCCTCGACTGGCTGGGCGACCTCCAGCGCGACCAGGTCCAGGCCCGCAGCTACGAGTACGTGTCGCTGGCCCAGATCCGCGGCTGGACCGGGCTGCCCGCCGGGGTCGACCTGTTCGACAGCTACGTGGTCGTCGAGAACTACCCCTTCGACGGCGAACTGGGCTCCGACCAGGGCATCCGGATCCGCGACGTGCGCTCCCAGGAGCCCACCAGCTACGCCATGGTGCTCGCGGTCTTCGCCGGCGAGCAGCTGTCCTTCCGGCTCGCCTACGACCCCGGGCTCTTCGACGCCGACACCGCCGACCGGGTCACCGGCGACCTGCGCGCCCTGCTGGAGGAGATCGCGGCCGAGCCCGAGCGCACCCTCGCCGAGCTGCGCGCGCTGGCCCCCGCCCACCGGGAGCGGCTGCTCACCGGCCACAACGAGACCGCCACCGCGCTCACCACCGACGCCCTGGTGCCCGAGCGGTTCGCCCGCCAGGCCGCCGCCACCCCGCAGGCCGTCGCCCTGGTCCACGGCGGCGAGCGGATCACCTTCGCCGAGCTGGACGAGCGGGCCAACCGGCTCGCCCACCACCTCGCCGACCGGGGCGTCGGCCCCGAGGTGCCGGTCGCGGTCTGCCTGCGGCGCGGCCCCGGCCTGATCACCGCGCTGCTCGCGGTGCTCAAGGCGGGCGGCGTCTACACCCCGCTGGACCCGGCCGCCCCGGCCGAGCGCCTGCGGCTGCTGGTCGAGGACGTCAAGCCCCGGGTGGTGATCGCCGACGAGGCCGCGAGCACCACGCTGGCGCTGCCCGCCGACGTCGCCCTGGTCGTCCCGGAACGGGAGCGGGACGCGATCGCGGCCCGGCCCGCGACCGCCCCCGACCCGGACCTCGCCCCGGAGCACGCCGCCTACGTCATCCACACCTCCGGCTCCACCGGCAAGCCCAAGGGCGTGCTGGTCGAGCACGGCAGCCTGGCGAACCTGCTCGACAGCCACCTGCGGACCGTCTTCGAGCCGCTGCGCGAGGCCTGCGGCGACCGGCAGGTCCGGGTCGCCCACCTGGCGCCCGCGTCCTTCGACGCCTCCTGGAACCCGGTGCTGTGGATGGTCGCCGGCCACGAACTGCACCTGGTCGACGACGAGGTGCGGCGCGACGCGCACGCCCTGGTCGCCTACCGCGCCGAGCAGCGGATCGACTTCCTGCAGACCACCCCGTCCTGGTTCCGCCAGCTCGACGACGCCGGACTGCTCGCCCCCGGCAGCCACCCGCTGCGCGGTGCGGCGCTCGGCGGCGAGGCGATCGGCCAGGCCCAGTGGGACCGGCTGCGCGCCCAGTCCGACCTGATCGCCTACAACTTCTACGGGCCCACCGAGGCCACCGTGGACGCGCTGGTCTGCCGGGTCGCCGACAGCCCCCGGCCCGTCCTCGGCCTGCCCGTCCAGAACGTCCGGGCCTACGTCCTGGACCCGGAGCGCAACCTCGCCCCGGTCGGCGCGCCCGGCGAGCTGTACCTGGCCGGCGACGGCCTCGCCCGCGGCTACCTGGGCCGCCCCGACCTGACCGAACAGGCCTTCCTGGCCGCGCCGTTCGACCCCAAGGAGCGGCTGTACCGCACCGGCGACCGGGTCCGCCGGCTGTCCGACGGCCGGCTGGAGTTCCTCGGCCGGCTCGACGACCAGGTCAAGCTGCGCGGCTACCGGATCGAGCCGGGCGAGATCACCGCGGCCCTGGACGCCCACCCGGGCGTCGCCGAGTCCGTCGTCCTGGTCCGCGGCGAGGCCGAGCACGCCCGCCTGGTCGCCTACCTGCGGCCGGCCGCGGGCGGCGTCCCCGGCGCCGCCGAGCTCGCCGGCTACCTCGCCGAGCGGCTCCCGGCCCATCTGGTGCCGGCCGCCTTCACCGAGGTGGAGTCCTTCCCGCTCACCCGGCACGGCAAGATCGACCGGGCCGCGCTGCCCGACCCCGCCGAGACGGCCGTCGAGGCCGCCGAGGAGTGGGTGGAGCCGCGCGACGAGACCGAGAAGCTGATCGCCGCGATCTGGTCCGAGACCCTGCACGTGGAGCGGGTCGGCGCGCACGACAGCTTCTTCGCCCTCGGCGGGCAGTCCCTGACCAGCGTGCAGGCGATCACCAGGATCAAGCAGACCTTCGGCATCCGGATCGCCTTCCGCAGCCTCCTGGAGAACCCCACCGTGGCGGGGGTGGCGCGACTCGTCGAGGACGCGCTGCTGGAGGAACTGGAGCGAGAGGCCGCGCGCCAGTCGGCGCCGGCGGCGGAGTAGGGGCAACCGACATGAGTGAGACCCAGACGTCCACGTCCCGCGAGGACCGCATCGCGGCCCTGCCCGAGCACCTGCGGGCCCTGCTGCGGGACCGCCTGGCGGGCGCCGAGGCGCCCGCCGCCGAGGCCGTCGCGAGCACCGCGCTGCGGCCCGCCGACCGCGACCGCCCGCTGCCGATGTCCTTCGCCCAGCAGCGGATGTGGTTCCTGTACGAGTTCGACCCGGAGTCGGTCGGCTACAACTCCTCCTTCGCGCTGCGGCTGCGCGGCGACCTCGACCGCGCCGCGCTGCGGGGCGCGCTGGCCGCCGTCGTCGACCGGCACGAGGCGCTGCGCACCACCTACGACCAGGTGGACGGCGTCCCGGTGCAGGTCCCGCACCCGAGCGTGGACATCCCGCTGCCGGTCGTGGAGGCCGGCGGCGGGACGCCCGAGGAGCGGGAGGAGGAACTGCTGCGCCTGGTCCGGGAGGAGGCCGGCCGGCCCTTCGACCTGCGCACCGGCCCGGTGCTGCGGACCCTCCTCGTCCGGCTCTCCGACCACGAGCACGTGCTCGTCCTGAGCATCCACCACATCGCGCACGACGGCTGGTCGCTGTCGATCGTCACCCGCGAGCTGGGCCAGTACTACGCGGCCGCGCTCCAGGGGCGCGAACCCGACCTGCCCGCGCCGGGGCCGCAGTACGCGGACTACTCGGTGTGGCAGCGCGAGCGGGCCTCCGGCGGGCGGCTCGACGAGCAGCTCGACTACTGGCGCGAGCAGCTCGACGGCGTCCCCGTGCTGGAGCTGCCGACCGACCGGCAGCGCCCCGCCGTGCCCACCGGGGCGGGCGCCTTCCACGAGTTCAGCGTCCCGGCGGAGACCGTCGCCGGGCTGCGCGAGCTCACCGAGTCCGCCGCGGCGACGCTGTTCATGACGCTCACCGCGGCCACCCAGCTGCTGCTGGCCCGGCTCTCCCGGCAGGAGGACGTCGCGATCGGCACCCCGGTGGCCGGCCGCGACGAACCCGAACTCGCCGACCTGGTCGGCCTGTTCCTCAACACCCTGGTGCTGCGCGCCCGGATCGAGCCGGGCCTGGGCTTCCGGGACTTCCTGGGCCAGGTCCGCGACACCGTGCTGGCCGGCTTCGACCACGCGGAGGTCCCGTTCGAGCGGGTGGTGGACGCCGTCCAGCCCGAGCGCGACCCCAGCCGGATGCCGCTCGCGCAGGTGCTCATCGTCCTGCAGAACGCCCCCGAGGCCGTCCTCGACCTGCCCGGGCTGACCATGGAGCAGCTGGCCCTGCCGCAGGCGAGCACCGGCTTCGACCTCGTGGTGGCCTTCGAGGAGCGTTCCGACGGCAGCCTCTGGTCCGCCCTGGAGTACAGCACCGACCTGTACGACGAGGCCACGGTGCGCCGCTTCGCCGGCCACCTGACCACCCTGCTCGGCTCGATCGCCGCCGACCCCGACCAGGAGCTGGGCCGGCTCGACCTGCTCGACCCTAAGCAGCACAACCGGCTCACCGTGGACTGGGCCCGCAACCCGGTGGCCTTCCCCGAGCAGGACCCGGTGCACCTGCTGGTGGCCAAGCGGGCCGCCGAACGCCCCGACGGCCTCGCGGTGGTGCGCGGCGACGAGCGGCTCAGCTATGCCGAACTCGACCGCCGGGCCGGGCTGTTGGCCGAGGTGCTGCGCTCCCGCGGCACCCGCCCCGGCGACGTCGTCGGCGTCTGCTGCGAGCGCGGCCCCGACCAGGTGGCCGCCACCCTCGCGGTGCTCAAGGCCGGCGCCGCCTTCCTGCCGCTGAACCCGCGCTTCCCGGCCGCCCGCCGGGAGCTGATGCTGGCCGAGACCGGCGCCGGGTTCGTCTTCACCGAACGCGCGCTGGCCGCCGACGCGGGCGAGTCCGCCGCCGAGCCGCTGATCCTGGAGGACCTGCGCCCGCAGCTCGACGCGCACACCGGCCCGGTGCCCGAGGGCGACCGGGTGGGGCCGGACGCGCTCGCCTACATCGTCTACACCTCCGGCTCCACCGGGACGCCCAAGGGCGTGCTGCTGGGCCACGGCGGCCTGACCAACGTGGTCAACGCCTCCCGGCTGATCGTCGGCACCGGCCCCGAGAACACGGTGACCCAGCTCTCCTCGCCCAGCTTCGACGGCGCGGTCTGGGAGACCTTCCTCGCCCTCGTCTCCGGCGCGGCGCTCGCCCTCCCGGCGGACGAGTCCGAGGCGCTGGGCAGCGAGCAGTTGCGCGCCATGGCGGGGGGCCGGCCCACCGTCCTCGCGCTGCCGCCCGCGGCCCTCGCGGCGGTCGAGCCCGAGGCGCTGCCCGCCGGCTCGGTGGTGCTCGCCGTCGGCGACCGCTGCCCGGTCGGCCTGGCCCGCAAGTGGTCGCGGGTCCACCGCTTCATCAACGGCTACGGTCCGACCGAGAACACCGTCGGCGCCACCATGTTCGAGGTCCAGGACGAGGAGGCCGGCAGCCGGCTGTCGATCGGCCGGCCGCTGCCCAACACCGAGGTCTACCTGCTGGACCCGCACGGCAACCCGGTGCCGCCCGCCGTCACCGGCGAGATCCACCTCGGCGGCCGCGGCGTCGCCCAGGGCTACCTGGGCCGCCCGGAGCTGACCGAGCAGCGGTTCGTCCCGCACCCCTTCGCGGACGACCCCGGGGCCCGGCTCTACCGCACCGGCGACCTCGGCGCCTGGCTGCCCGACGGGCGGATCGACTTCCGCGGCCGCGCCGACGACCAGGTCAAGATCCGCGGCTTCCGGGTCGAGCCCGGCGAGATCGAGTCGGCCATGCAGCGCCACCCCGCGGTCGACCAGGCCGCCGTGGTGATCCGCGAGAGCGACCGCGGCAAGCAGCTCGTCGGCTACCTGGTCGCCGCGCCCGGCCGTGACCGGGGCGAGGCGGTCCGCGAGGTCCGCGAGGCCCTGACCGAGGAACTGCCCGCCTTCATGGTGCCGGCCGCGCTGATCCCGTTGGACGCGATGCCGCTCACCACCAACGGCAAGGTCGACCGGGACGCCCTGCCGGACGCCCGGGAGGCCCTGACCAGGGTCTCCACCCCGCCGAACGGCCCGGTGGAGACCGCGCTGGCCGAGGTGTTCCGCTCGGTGCTGGGCATCGAGGACGTCGGTGCCGAGGACGACTTCTTCCTGCTCGGCGGCGACTCCATCCTCTCCACCCAGGTGGTCGCCCGGGCCCGCCAGGAGGGCCTGCACTTCACCGCCCGGGACCTCTTCCAGCACAAGACCGTCGCGGCGCTCGCCAAGGCCGCCGGGACGGGGGAGAGCGGCCCGGCCGAGGAGGACCCGTACGCCACCGGGCCCGTGCCGCTGACCGCCGTGCAGCAGTGGTTCTTCGAGCACCACACCGTCAACCCGGGCCACTTCAACCAGTCGCTGCTGTTCGAACTCGTCCCGGGCGCCGACACGGAGGCCCTGCGCGCCGCCCTGGCCGCGCTGGTCGGGCAGCACGACATGCTGCGCGCCCGCTACACCCGCGACGCCGGGGGCACCTGGTCCCAGGAGGTGGCGGCCGAGGCCGACGGCTGCTGGGACTTCCAGCGGCTCGACCTCGCCGGGGCGCCGGACGCCGAGGAGCGCGCCACCGAGGCGTTCCGGCAGGCCCAGAGCGGCCTGCGGCTGGCCGAGGGGCCGCTGCTGCGCGCCGTCCTGGCCGACCTCGGGCCGGACCGCCCGGCCCGACTGTTCCTGACCGCGCACCACCTGGTGGTCGACGGCGTCTCCTGGCGCATCCTGCTCGACGACCTGCGCTCCGCCTACGCCGACCTGGCGGCCGGCCGGTCCGTGCGGCCCGCCCCGCGCTCCACCTCCTTCGGCCAGTGGTCCCGCCGACTGCGCGAGCACGCCCTGACCGGCGGCTTCGACGACGAGCTGGCGCACTGGCGGTCGCTGCCCGAGCCCGCCGGGGAGCCCCTGGACACCGGCCGGTTCGGCGACCGCCGCACCGCGCGGCACACCCTGACCGAGGACGACACGGAGGCGCTGCTGCGCCGGGTGCCCGGCGTGCTGCGCGCGCAGGTCCACGAGGTGCTGCTGACCGCCCTCGCCCAGGCGCTCGCCGCCCAGGGCCACGCCGGTGACGGCGGCACCGTGATCGACCTGGAGGGGCACGGCCGCGAGGAGATCCTGGACGGCGTCGACCTCTCCCGCACCGTCGGCTGGTTCACCACGATCTACCCGGTGCTGCTCGACGTGCCCGCGGACCTGGCGCCGACCGCCGCCGTGCGGGTGGCCAAGCGCCGGCTGCGGGCCGTCCCGCGCCGCGGCATCGGCCACGGCGTCCTGCGGCTGGCGGCGGCCGCCGAGGCCCGGGAGGACCTGCTGGTCCCGGCGCCCAGGGCCCGGATCGGCTTCAACTACCTCGGCCAGTGGGACAACCAGCTGCCCGAGGGGGACCGGCTGATCCTGCGCCACCTGGACCACGGCGGCGGCGACCACGAGCCGGCCGAGACCCGCACCTACGAGCTGGACGTCGCCGCCGCGGTCGAGGGCGGCCGGATGGAGCTGTCCTGCGTGTACGCGGGCGGCCGGTTCGACGAGGCGGCGGCCACCGCCCTGCTCCAGCGCATGCACGAGGCCCTGCGCGAGATCGTCCGGGCCTGCGGATGACCGGCCGGGCCGGTACGGACACGGCCCCGCGGGGCCGACGGAAGGAAGTGACCGTTTGAACGACGACCAACCCTGGCTGGTGATCCCCCGGCCGCGCCCGGAGGCGACCCGTCGGCTGGTCTGCCTGCCGCACGCCGGCGGCAGCGCGGGCTTCTACCGGCCCTGGGCCAACCACCTCTCGGCGGCCGTCGAACTCCAGCTCGTCCAGTACCCGGGGCGGGAGGAGCGGATCGAGGACCCCTTCGTCCAGGACGCCGCGACCCTGGTGGCCCAGCTGACGCGGGCGCTGCTGGAGACCGACCGCCCCGGTGTCGAGACGGTCGTCTTCGGCCACAGCATGGGCGCGCTGCTCGCGTACGAGACCGTGCAGTCGCTGCGCGCGCAGGGCCTGCCGGTGGCCCGGCTGGTGCTCTCCGGCTACCCGCCGCCGCAGGCGCCGGCCGGCTCCGGCGACGGACCGGCCGGGCGGGCGCCGGCCCTGCCCCGCGGCGACGACGAGCTCCTCGCGACGGTCGCGGGCCACGGCGGGACCCAGATGTCGATCTTCGACGACCCGGACATCCGGGAGATGGTGCTGCCGATCCTGCGCAACGACTACCTGCTGATCGACTCCTACCGGCCCACCGCGCTGCGCCCGGTGGACTGCGGGGTCGTGGTGCTCACCGGGGACTCCGACGTCACGGTGAGCGTCGAGCGGGCCCGCGGCTGGGAGGCGCTGGCCGGCAAGGAGTTCGCGTTCCACGTGCTGCCCGGCGGGCACTTCTACCTGACCGCGCAGCGGGCCCGGGTCATCTCCTTGCTGCACGACTACCTGCTGGACGGGGGCTGAGCCGGCCCGGCCGGACCGCGAACCCCCGCCGAACGCCCGTCGAACCCCCGCCGAATTCCGGCGAGTTCCGGCGAGTTCCGCCGAACAGATGGCACCCCCAACCATCGGGTGCCATCTGTTCGGCATGTCGGAAAACCCCCGGCGAACGCCGGGACGCGCTGGAGTGCGTGTTTCCGCTGAGGCTTAAAAGCCTGTTTTCCGGAGGCTCCGCTGCCGCAGGATTTCGAGCCATGGGACAGCCCGGGGCTCCGGGTTGAACGACCGGCTGAGAGGGTCAGGAATGCTGGGCAACGTCGTCATCGTCGGTGGTGGGACATCCGGTTGGATGACCGCCTCGTACCTGCGCGCCGCATTCGGCGATCGCATTTCCGTCACGCTGGTGGAATCCAAGCGAATCAAGTCCATCGGGGTCGGCGAGGCGACCTTCAGCACCGTCCGGCATTTCTTCAACTACCTGGGCCTGCCGGAGCACGTCTGGATGCCCAAGTGCAATGCCACCTACAAGCTCGGCATCCGATTCGAGAACTGGCGGCGCAAGGGCCACTACTTCTACCACCCCTTCGAGCGCCTCCGGGTCGTCGACGGCCTGCCGCTCACCGACTGGTGGCTGAACAGCCGCTCCGGCGACCGCTTCGACCAGGACGTGTTCCTGATGGCCGCGATCTGCGACGCCGAGAAGTCCCCGCGCTACCTCGACGGCACCCTCTTCGAGCAGGACTTCAAGGAGGGCGGCAACACGGCCGAGCGCGACACCCTCACGGAGCAGGACACCCAGTTCCCGTACGCCTACCAGTTCGACGCCTCGCTGCTGGCCGACTTCCTCTCCGGATACGCCACCGAGCGCGGCGCCAAGCACATCGAGGACGACGTCGTCGAGGTCGTCCAGGACGAGCGCGGCTGGATCAGCGGTGTGCGCACCAAGGAGCACGGTCTGATCGAGGGCGACCTCTTCATCGACTGCACCGGCTTCCGCGGCCTGCTGATCAACCAGACCCTGGAGGAGCCGTTCAACTCCTTCCAGGACACCCTGCCCAACAACCGCGCGGTGGCGCTGCGCGTCCCGGTCGACATGGAGAAGCGCGGCCTGCGCCCCTGCACCACCGCCACCGCCTCGGACGCCGGCTGGATCTGGACCATCCCGCTGTTCGGCCGGATCGGCACCGGCTACGTCTACTCCGACGAGTACGCGACGCCCGAGGAGGCCGAGGCCACGCTGCGGGCCAAGGTCGGCCCGGAGGCGGAGGGCCTGGAGGCCAACCACATCAGGATGCGGATCGGCCGCACCCGCAACGCCTGGGTCAACAACTGCGTCGCCATCGGCCTGTCCAGCGGCTTCGTCGAGCCCCTGGAGTCGACCGGCATCTTCTTCATCCAGCAGGGCATCGAGGAACTGGTCAAGCACTTCCCGGACGCCAACTGGGACCCGGGGCTGCGCCGCTCCTACAACCGCATCGTCGGCAACACCATCGACGGCGTACGGGAGTTCCTCGTCCTGCACTACAAGGCCGCGGCCCGCGAGGACAACGCCTACTGGCGGGACGCCAAGACCCGGGTGATGCCCGACGGCCTCGCCGAGCGGATCGAGCTGTGGAAGGCCAAGCCTCCGACGGAGGCCACCATCTTCCCGCACTTCCACGGGTTCGAGTCCTACTCCTACCTGGCCATGCTGCTCGGCCTCGGCGGCATCGAGCTCAAGGCCCCGCCCGCGCTCGCCCTGCAGGACGGCAGCCGCGCGGAGAAGGAGTTCCAGCTGCTGAGCGACCAGTCCGCCGAGCTCCTGAAGCGCCTGCCCAGCCAGTACGAGTACCTCGCCCAGATGCACTGACCCTTCGGCGCCCCGAGAAAGGAGGCACCATGGACAGTCTTCCGTACGTACCGGCCGCGGTGACGCTCGCTCTGCTCGTCCCCGTGGCACTGCTCGGACGCCGGCTGGCGAAGCTGCTGCGGCAGCCGGAGATCGTCGGCGAGATCATGGCCTGCCTCCTGCTCGGGGCGCTGCTGGCGAGCCAGTGGCACTGGAAGCCGGCCACCATGGACGGCGGGGCCGTCCTGGAGAAGGCGGGCCACCTCGGCCTCGCGCTCTTCCTGGTGGGCGCCGTCCACGAGATCCGGGCCGGCGGCAGCCGGCTGGGCGGGCGCAGCATCGCGATGACCGCCGTGGGCTCGCTGCTGCTGCCGCTCGGCTGCGGCGTCGCGTTCGCCGCGTGGGTGCTGGCCGACGGCTCCCCGGCGCTGCGCGGCGGCGCCCCGGCCGGGGTGCTGGTCCTGATGCTGGCGATCGCGCTGGCGGTCACCGCCGTCCCGGTGCTGGCCGGCATCCTGGACGACCGCGGCATGCTCAACACCGCGATCGGCCGGCTCTGCATGGCGGTCGCGGTCTCCATCGACGCCGTCACCTGGTCGCTGCTGGCGATCGCGGTCGGCCTGGCGCACGGCGGCGGGAAGATCACCCCGTACCTGGTGTTCGTCGTCGGCCTGCTGGGCGCCTGGCTGATCCGCCGGGCCGGAGCCCTGCCCGGGCCCCGGGCCTGGGCCGAGCGGATCCCGGTGGCGGTGCCGATCGGGCTGACGGCCGCCGCGGCCGTGGCCGCCGCGCTGACCACCTCGCGGCTGGGCCTCACCGACGTGCTCGGCGCCGTCCTGGTCGCCCTGGCGCTGCCGGGCGACGACGGCGCCGGCCCCTGGACCAGGGCCGCCCACACCGTCGGCGGCTGGGGCCGGATCGTGCTGCCGCTGCTGTTCACGGTGACGGGCATGGGCCTCGCCTCGGCGCCGCTCAGCGTGTTCTCCTGGCAGGCCGTCGTCCTGTCGGTGGTGCTCGCGATCTTCGGCAAGCTGGTCGGCAGCTACTACGGCGCCCGGGCGGCCGGCCGGCCCCCGGTGGAGTGCATGCGGATCGCGGTGTTCCTCAACGCCCGCGGCCTGACCGAGCTCGCCGTCCTCCAGACGGGTTACCAGGCCGGGATCCTCACCCCGGCGCTCTTCCTCGCCCTCGTCGTGATGGCCCTGTTCACGACGGTGCTCAGCGGTCCGCTGCTGTGGGCCATCGACCGGCGCACGGCGAGCGCGGACGCGCCCCGGACCGCGGAGCCGGTCCCCTACCCAGTCGAGCGGTGAATCACGTGGAACTCGTCACCTCAACCCCCTCCGACTTCCGGACCTTCATGTCCGGCTTCCCGAGCGGCGTCGCCGTCGTCACCTCGCTGGACGACGTGGCCCGGCCCTGGGGCATGACCTGCTCCGCCCTGTGCAGCGTCACCGTCGAACCGCCCACCCTGCTGGTCGGCATGCGGGCGGAGAGCCCGACGCTGAAGGCCGTGCTGCGCAGCGGCCAGTTCGCGGTGAACCTGCTGCACGCCGAGGGCCGCGGCACGGCCGAACTGTTCGCCTCCGGCGACCCGGACCGGTTCGACGCCACCACCTGGCGGCTGCCCCCCGGCGCCGGCGGACCCCACCTCGTCCAGGACGCCCACGCGGTGGCCGACTGCCGGGTCAGTCAGCTGGTCCCCGTCGGCGGCCAGCGGATGGTCTTCGGCGAGGTCATCCGGATCACCGAGCTCAGCGACGCGTCGCCGCTGCTCTACGGGAGGAGGCAGTTCAGCACCTGGCCCGCCTAGCAGAGCTAGCAGAGCGTCCCCACAGACGCCCAGACCACCGTTGTGGAGGAGAGATGACCGCTCAACCCACCGACGCGGACACGCCGCAGGGCACACCCGCCCGCGACCAGGGCATCCAGCGCCACAGCGCGATGCCGGTCCGGAAGTACCAGCCGTACCAGGCGGTCGGGCTGCCCGACCGCGGCTGGCCGGGCCGCCGCGCGGAACAGGCCCCGCTGTGGTGCAGCGTCGACCTGAGGGACGGCAACCAGGCCCTGACCGACCCCATGGACATCACCCGCAAGCGGCGGATGTTCGACCTGCTGGTCGCCATGGGGTTCAAGGAGATCGAGGTCGGCTTCCCCACCTCCTCGCAGGACGACCACGCGTTCCTCCGCCACCTCGTCGACTCCGGCGCGATCCCGGACGACGTCGTCGTCCAGGTCATGACGCCGATCCGCGGCGACTTCATCGAACGCACCGTCAAGGCCCTGGAGGGCGTGCCGCGCGCCGTCCTCCAGATCTTCAACCCGACCTCGGAGGTCCAGCGCCGCCTGGTCTTCCGCAAGGACCGCCGGCAGACCACCGCCATGGCGCTCGACGGGGCCGAACAGGCCCTCAAGCTCCAGGACTCGATCCCCGGCACGGAGATCTACCTCCAGTACGCGCCGGAGTCCTACACCCAGACCGAGCCGGACTACGCGCTCGAACTCTGCAACGCCGTCCTCGACTTCTGGGCCCCGCGGGCCGCGCACACGCTGCGGATCAACCTGCCCTCCACCGTCGAGGTTTTCCCGCCGCAGGAGTTCGCCGACCGGATCGAGTACACCCACCGCAACCTGCTCCACCGCGAGCGCACCATCCTCGGCGTGCACCCGCACAACGACCGCGGCAGCGGCGTCGCCGCCGCCGAACTCGCCGTCCTCGCCGGGGCCGACCGGGTCGAGGGCACCCTGTTCGGCAACGGCGAGCGCTCCGGCAACGTCTGCCTGGTCACCCTGGCCATGAACCTGTTCTCCCAGGGCGTCGACCCGATGCTGGACCTGGGCGACATCGACGGCATCCGCCGCATCGTCGAGAGCTGCAACCAGATGCCCGTCCCCGCCCGCCACCCGTGGGCCGGCGACTTCGTCTACACCTCCTTCGCCGGCTCCCACCAGGACGCCATCGCCAAGGGCCTGCGCGCCCGCGAGGAGTCCGGGCAGGAGGTCTGGGACGTGCCGTACCTGCCGATCGACCCGCGCGACATCGGCCGCGACTACCAGGCGCTGATCCGGATCAACACCCAGTCCGGCAAGGGCGGCATCGCCCACCTGCTGCGCACCGAGTACGGCATCGAGCTGCCGCGCCGCCTCCAGATCGACTTCGCCGCCGAGATGCAGGCGGTCTGCGAGGAGATCGGCGGCGAGATCACCGGCGACCAGCTGTGGGAGCACTTCGTCGAGCGGTACGTGGCGCTGGGCACCGAGACCGTGCCCGGCCTGCCGCAGCCGGAGCCGCTGACGGCGGAGCCCGGCGACACCCGCTGGAGCGTGGCGACCGCCGAGGCGGTGGCCGGCTACGGGCTCGACGCCGTCGTCCAGGGCCTCGTCGTGGAGCGGGCCGGCGCACCGCTGAACGCGGTCACCGCCGCCTTCGAGATCGTCGTGGACTCCCACTCCTACTGGGGGGTCGGCATCGCCGAGGAGGAGGGCGAGGCCGTCGGCCGGGCCGTCCGGGTCGCGTCCCTGCGGGCGCTGCTGGACACCGAGCGGTCCGGCCTGTCCGAGGCCCGCTAGGCCCTGTCCGGCCTAGGGCCGGCGGGCTTCACAGGGCCGACGGGCCGGGCCGGCGGGCCGAACAGGTCCGCAGGGCTTTGACAGGGCCGCCGTGGGCGGGGGAGGGAGGAGCCAAGCATGCCCTGGAACACCTTGATCGACGTGGCGCGGGAGGACGTGCTCCCGCTGACCGCCCAGATCCGGGACGGCATCAAGCGGGAGATCGCCGAGGGGGCGCTGCACCCCGGCACCCGGCTGCCGTCCAGCCGTCAGCTCGCCGAGGACCTCCGGGTGTCCCGCAGCGTCGTCGTCGAGGCCTACGGGCAACTCGTCGCCGGCGGCTACCTGGAGGCGACCCGGGGATCGGGCACCCGGGTCGCCACCCACCTGGACCGGGGCACCCGGATGCCGACCCTGCTCGGCGACGCCCGCCCCGCCCCGGTGATCCGCTGGGACCTGCGGGCCGGCGGCGCCGACGCCTCCGCCTTCCCCCAGCGCGAGTGGCTGGCCGCCTACCAGCGGGCCGCGCGCCGGCTCGGCCCGCGCGACCTCGGGTACCCGCCGGTGTCCGGCGTCCCGGCGCTGCGCGCCGAACTCGCCCGCTACCTCGGGCGGGCGCGCGGCGTGCACACCACCCCCGAGCACGTCATGGTGGTCTCCGGATTCGCCCAGACGCTCGGCCTGGTCTGCGCCACCCTGCCCCGCACCGGCCTCGGCGCGCTCGCCGTCGAGGACCCGTGCCACCCGCAGCAGCGCCAGTTCATCGTCGAGTCGGGCCTGGACTGCCCGTCCGTCCCGGTCGACGAGCACGGCATCGACGTGGCCGCGCTGGCCCGCACCGGCGCCCGCGCGGTGCTGGTCACCCCCGCCCACCAGTTCCCCACCGGCGCCGTGCTCAGCGCCGAGCGGCGGGCCGCCCTGGTCCGCTGGGCGGAGGACGTGGACGGCTGGATCATCGAGGACGACTACGACGGCGACCTCTGGCTGGACCACGGCCGCCGGCCCACCGCGCTGCAACGGCTGTCCCCCTCCCGGGTGCTCTACGCGGGCACCGCGAGCAAGTCGCTGGCCTCCGGGATGCGGCTGGGCTGGCTGGTCGCCCCGCCCAGGCTGCGCCGCCGCCTGGAGGAGGTCCGCTCCCAACGGGACCTCGGCTGCGACGTGTTCACCCAGCACGCGTTCGCCGAACTGCTGGACGGCGGCGAACTCGACCGCCACCTGCGGCGCCAGCGCGAACGGCTGCGGGCCCGCCGCGAGGTCTTCCACGAGGCCGTGCGGCGCCGGCTGCCCGGGGCCCGGATCGTGGGCGCCTTCGCCGGGCTGCACGCCTACGTCCAGCTGCCGCACCGGGTGGACGAGGCCGCGCTGGTCGCCCGGGCGCTGCGCCGCTCGGTGCTGGTGCGCGGCGGCCGCTCGTACCACCACCGGTCCTGGCAGTCCGGGCCGGCCCTGGTGGTGGGGTACGCCGGGGTGCCCCGCAGTGGCGTCGCCGAGGCGGTGCGGGAACTGGGCGAGGCCTACGCCGAGTCGGCGGCGGACGGTTGCCTGCGCAGTGCCTGAGCCGCGCCCCGGCACGCGGCCGTACGAGACCGGGAGACGCCCGGACAGACAGCGGAGAGTCGAGGACACGGCATGGTGACGACGAGGACGGGTGGCGCCGCCGCGCCGCTCGCGGTGCGCGAGGCGGCCTGGCACCTGCCGGAGCAGCGGGTGCCGGTCGGCGAACTGCCCGAACTGGCGGGCCTGGACGGCGAGCGCGCGACCACGCTGGCCGGCCTGGGGATCGACACCGTGGCCGTCGACCGCGAGCTCGGCCCGACCGGGCTGGCCGAGCGGGCGGCCCGCAGCGCGCTGGCCGGCGCCGGGCTCGCCGCCCAGGACCTGGACGCCCTGATCGTCGTCGACTCCCGGGCCCCCGAGACCCTGCTCAGCTCCGAGGCGACCAGGCTCCAGGCCCGGCTCGGTGCCGACCAGGCCGTCACCTTCGGCGTCGGCGGCCTCGGCTGCGTCTCGCTGGGCCCGGCCCTGCTCGCCGCCCGCGGACTGCTCGCCGCCGACCCGGACGTCCGGCACGTCCTGGTCGCCCACGCCTCCACCCCGGCCACTCCCGGCCGCTACCGGCACCCCGTCACCGTCAACGGGGACGCCGGGCAGGCCCTGCTGCTCGCCCGCACCGGCCCGGTGCGGGTGCTCGACCTGGTCCAGGAGACCAACGGCGCGTACTGGGACCTCTTCCGGGTGGACTACCGGGACCGCCCCTGGGAGAGCTGGCAGGAGGAGTGCCGGGACCTGCCCGGCTACTCCTTCCGGCTCGCGGTGGAGACCAGGAACCGGCTCACCGCGCTCCTGGAGCGGCTGCTCAAGCGGCACGGCCTCGACCGCGCCGACGTCGCCGGCTACGCCAGCCAGAACCTCTCGGCGGGCGGACTGCGCTTCCTGGCGGAGTCGCTGGGCGTCGACCTCCTGCCCGAGTGCCGGGAGAACCTGGCCCGGTACGGCCACCTGGGGCCGAACGACGTCTTCCTCAACCTCTGGACGGCGCTGGCGAACGGGCGGCTGGCCGAGGGCGACCGGGTCGTCCTGGTCAACGTCAGCCCGGTGGCGGCCTGGAACCTGCTGCTGGTGGAAATCGGACCCTGGGAGAGCACCGCGTGACCGACACGGCGATCGAGATACGGGAGTTCCTGACCGTCGCACTGCGCCGGCCGGTGGCGCCCGACGAGGACTACTTCGCACTGGGGCTCGCGGACTCGCTGTTCGCGCTGGAGCTGGTGGTCTTCGTCGAGGAGCGGTTCGACATCCGGATCGAGGTGGACGACCTCGACCTGGACTCCTTCCGCACCGCCGAGCGGATCGCCGCTCTGGTCGAGCGGAAGCGGGCCGGCCTGGCCCCGGGCGAGGAGACGGGGGCCGGCTGTGCCGCCCACGGCTAGCGAGACCAGGCCGTCCACCGGGGGGGCTTCGGTGGTCGACGCCGCGGCCGAACTGGCCGCCGCCGTCCGCGCCGAGGCCGCCCGCTGGGACGAGCAGGGCGCGCTGCCCGACGAGGCCGTCCGCGCGGTGGCCGCCGCCGGGCTGCTCGGCCTCGACCTGCCCGCGCGCCACGGCGGAGCCGGCGCCACCCCGGCCCAGCTGGGCGAGGCCGTCGCGCACCTGGGCGGCGTCTGCGGCGCCCTGCGCGCGCTGCTCACCGTCCAGGGCATGACGGCAGCGGCGCTGCTGCGCTGGGGCGGCGAGGAGCAGCGCGCGCGGTGGCTGCCCGCACTGGCCTCCGGCGAACGCCTCGCCGGCTTCGCCGCCACCGAACGGGAGGCCGGCAGCGCGCTCGCCGAGGTCGGCACACGGATCGAGGACGACGGCGAACGGCTGGTCGTCACCGGCGCCAAGCGCTGGGTGACCTTCGGACAGAGTGCCGACGTGTTCCTGGTGCTGGGGCGCACCGACGCCGGACCGACGGCCGTCCTGGTGGAGGCCGACCGGCCCGGGATCGTCCGCGAGCCCGTCAGCGGCCAACTCGGCCTGCGCGCCGCGCGGATCGCCCACCTGACCTTCGACCGGGTGCGGGTGCCCAGGGAGAACCTGGTGGCGCCGCCCGGGCTGGGCCTGACCCACACCGCCGCCGTGGCGCTGGACCACGGCCGGTTCACGGTGGCCTGGGGCTGCGTCGGCATGGCGGAGGCCTGCCTGGCCGACGCCGCCGAGCACGCCGCGCGCCGGGTCCAGGGCGGCGAGCCGCTGGCCGGGCACCAACTGGTGCGCTCGCTGCTCGCCCGCTCCGCCGTCGACACGGCGGCCGCCCGGGCGCTGGCCGCGCGGGCCGCGGAGGCCCGGGCGGGCTCGCCGCTGGGCGCCGTCACCGAGACCGTGGTCGCCAAGTACGCGGCGGCCGGGGCGGCGAAGACGGTCGCCGACCGGGCCGTCCAGATCCTCGGCTCGGCGGGCTGCGAGCCCGGCGTCCGGGCCGGCCGGTTCTACCGGGACGCCAAGGTGATGGAGATCATCGAGGGCAGCCCGCAGGTCGCCGAACTGCACATCGCCGACCGCCTGTTGCGTCAGGGGGTGCGCCGATGACCGGGCCGCGGCAGAGCGGGCCGCAGCAGAGCGGTGCGGAGCCGACCGGGGCGGGGCAGCGTAGCGCGGAGCCGACCGTCAAGGTCCTGGTCTGGGACCTCGACGACACCCTCTGGGACGGCACCGTCCTGGAGGGCGACGACCCGGTGCCGTTTCCCGCCGCGACCGCCGCCCTGCGGGCGCTGGACGAGCGCGGCGTCCTGCACGCCGTCGCCAGCCGGAGCGACCGGGCCGTCGCCACCGCGCACCTGGAACGGCTCGGACTGCACGAGCTGTTCACCGTGCTGGAGATCGACTGGGGGCCCAAGTCGGGCGCGGTGCGCCGGATCGCCGAGGCCATCGGCATCGGGCTGGACACCGTGGCCTTCGTCGACAACGACCCGGTCGAGCGCGCCGAGGTGGCCGCCGCCCACCCCGTGGTGCGCTGCTACCCGGCCGAGCAGGTCGCCGCACTGGCCGAACTGCCGGAGTTTCGGACCGAGTTCGTCACCGCCGACGCCCGCGAACGCCGGCTGCGCTACCGCGGCGAGGCGCTCCGCACCCGGGCCCGGGAGGATCACCAGGGCAGCCCCGAGGAGTTCCTCGCGTCACTGGGCCTGGAGTTGACGGTTCGTCAGGCGGGCCCGGACGACCTCGCCCGCGCCCACGAACTCACCGTCCGCACCCACCAGCTCAACACCACCGGCCGGACCTACGACCTGCCGGAGCTGCGCGCACTGTGCGACTCGCCCGACCACCGGGTGCTGGTCGCCGAACTGACCGACCGGTTCGGCGACTACGGCACCATCGGCCTCGCGCTGAGCGAGCGGACCGGGCACCGGAAGGGCGACGGGCCGGCCGAGGTGCTGCGGCTGCTCCTGCTGTCCTGCCGGGTGATGTCCCGGGGCATCGGGCCGGCGCTGATCGGGCACGTCGTGCGCGCGGCGCTCGCCGAAGGGCGCCGCCCGCTGGCCGAGTTCGTGCCCACCGACGTCAACCGGGTGATGCTGGTGAACCTCCGGTTCGCCGGGTTCACCGTGGTGGGCCAGGAGGGGGAGGGGCGGCTGCTGCTCGGCTACCCGCCCGCCGCTTCGCCGCCCCCGCCGCCGGGCCACCTGCGGCTGATCACCCCCGAGGCCCCCGCCGCTCCCGAGGCCGCTGCCACCCGTGAGGCCTCCGACGCCCGGAACCGGCCGTGACCGGGCCGGAATCCGTCGTGACCAGGAAGGACACCGTGCACCCGCAAGACACCCAGAACCGCGAGGCAGGCGAGGCCCGGGCGGCCCGCACCGACCGGATCCCGGTCGGGATCGTCGGCGCCGGCACGATGGGCACCGCCGTCGCCCAGGTCTTCGCCGCGGCCGGGCACCCCGTGGTGGTGGTCGACCGGCAGCGGGCCGCCCTCGACGCCGGCCCCGGCCGGCTGCGGGACGGCCTGCGCGCCGCGCGGCTGCTCGGCCGCCGCCCGGCCCCCGGTGGGGCTGGTGCCGGAACCCCCGGCGAGGCCCGCCCCTCGGCCGCGGAGACCGTCGAACTGGTCGACTGGACGGACGAGTTCGGGCGGCTCGCGGCAGCCGGCTTCGTGGTGGAGTGCGCCTCCGAGCGGCTGGCCGTCAAGGAGCAGGTGCTCCGGGAGCTCGACCGGGTCTGCGCCCCCGCCGCGGTGTTCGCCTCCTGCACCTCGGCGATCCCGGTCGAGCGGCTCGCCTCCTACACCGACCGGGCGGACCGGGTGCTCGCCACGCACTTCATGAACCCCGCGTACCTCAAGGAGACCGTCGAGGTGGTGCGCGGCCCGGCCACCACCGCCCGGACGCTGGAGACCACCCTCGCCCTGCTCGCCGGGGTCGGCCGCCGCGCCCACGTCGTCCGCGACTCGCCGGGTTTCGTCTCCAACCGGGTGCTGATGCCGATGGTCAACGACGCGGCCGCCCGGGTGCAGGAGGGCGTGGCCGACGCGGAGACCGTCGACCTGATCTTCCAGGAGTGCTTCGGCCACGCCATGGGCCCGCTGCGCACGGCGGACCTGATCGGTCTCGACACCATCGTCGACACCCTCGACGTCCTGCTGGAGACCACCGGCGACGAGCGGTTCCGGACCTGCGACCTGCTGCTCGACCTGGTGCGGCGCGGACACCTCGGCCGCAAGACCGGGCTGGGCTTCTACGCCTACGGGACCCGCCCGTGACCGCCGGCCGTCCGGCCCCCGACGTGCTCGACCTGATCCGGGAACGGTTCCGCACGCTGCCCGACCGGACCGCCGTGGCGGTCGGCGGGCAGAGTCTGACGTATCGTCAACTCGACGTCGAGACAAGCGTACTGGCCGACCGGCTGGCCGCCGCAGGGGTCGCCCCCGGCCGGCTCGTCCTGATCCACCGCCGCCAGGGCGTGCGCACCGTCGTCGGCATGCTGGCCGCGCTGCGGCTGGGTGCCGCCTGGTGCGTCCTGGAACCCGATCGCCCCGCCGCGATGGTGCGCGCCCTGCTGCGCGACAGCGGTTGCGCCGTCCTGGTGTACGACGACGGCGACCCGGCCACCCCGCCCGCCGCCGTGCGGGAGCTGACGGCCGGCTGCGGGCAGCCCGTCACGGCGGTGGCCGAGAGCGGACCGGCCCCCGCTCCCGCCGTGGCCGCCGGCCGGCCGGACGCCGTGGTGCCCCCGACCGCACCGGCCTACGCCGTCACCACCTCCGGGACCACCGGGGAGCCCAAGGCCGTCCTGGTCTCCCGGGGCGCGCTCGCCCACCTGGTCGCCTCCCGTGCCGAGGACCCCGCCGCGACCACCTTCACCGCCTCCCGGCTCTCCTGGGACGCACCGCTGCTGATGCTGTTCCACACGCTCTGCGGCGGCGGCACGGCGGTGCTGCCCGACGAACGGGCCCTGCCCGACCCGGAGGCCACCGCCGCGCTGATCCGCCGCCACCGGGTCGAGGTGGCGGTCGGCCCGCCCTCGTTCCACCTGCTGGTGCTGCCCCACCTGACCGGCGCCGACGCCCACCTGCGGCAGTGGATCCTCGGCGGGGAGGCGGTGTCGGCCGCGCAGGCCGAGCGGCACCGGGCCGTCCTGCCCGGCACCCGGCTGGTCAACGAGTACGGCGCCACCGAGACCACCGTCACCGTGCTCGCCCAGCCGATCGGGTCCGCGCCGCTCGACCCCGTCCCGATCGGGCGGTCCACCCCGGGCAACCGGGTCCACCTCCTGGACGAGCGGCTCGCCCCGGTCGGGCCCGGGCGGACCGGCGAGCTGTACGTGGCCGGGCCGCAGGTCGCGGAGGGCTACGCCGGGCGCCCCGCCGAGACCGCGCTGCGCTTCCTCCCCGACCCCTTCGCGACCATCCCCGGCGCCCGGATGTACCGCACCGGGGACCTCGCCTCCGCCGACCCCACCGGGGCACTGGTGTTCCGCGGCCGGGCCGACGGGCAGCTCAAGGTGCGCGGCGTCCGGGTCGAACGCGAGGCCGTCGAAGCGGCGCTGGAGCGCCACCCGGCCGTCCGGCAGGCCGCCGTTCTCGCCGTGACCGGCCCCGACGGCGCGACCGCGCTGGCCGCGTGCTGGCTCCCCGCCGACCCCGCCGCCCCCGCGCCGGACACCGCCGAACTGCTGGCGCACTGCACCGCCCTGCTCGGCGGCCAGGCCCGGCCGGAGCGTTTCGTCCGGCTGGCGGGCTTCCCGCTCGCGCCGTCCGGCAAGACCGACCTCCAGGCGCTGCACGCCCTGCTCGCCTCAGACCCCGAAGACCCCGAAGACCCCGAAGACCTCGAAGGTCTCGAAGACCTCGTCGAGACCGCCGAGGCGGACGGCGCCCCGCGACTCGTGACGCGCTACTGGACCGAGGTCCTCGGGCACGGCGACTTCGGACCGGACGACGACTTCTTCGCCGTCGGCGGCAACTCGCACCGGATCGTCGAACTCCACCTGCGCCTCGAAGGCCGCTGGCCCGGCGCCGTCCGCGTCGGCCGGCTCTTCGACCTGCGCACCGTCGCCGAGCAGGCCGCGGCCGTCGCCCCGGAGGCCGTCGCCCCGGAGGCCGCCACCCGGGAGCCCGTCGCCCGGGAGTCCGTCGCCCCGGCGGCCGGAGCGCCCACGGGTGGCGCCCGGCCCGACGCCGCGTACGAAGTCTGACGAACGGGAGAGAGCAGCAGTGACCAGGACCCCAGCGACGGCCCCCGCCGACACCGACATCGCCGTCGTCGGCATCGGCGCCCGCTTCCCCGACGCCGACGACCTGGCGGCCTTCCGGGCCAACCTCGCCGCCGGCCGGGACTCCGTCGGGGACATGCCCGCCGCCCGGGCCGCCGCCACCGGACTCGACCCGGACGCGCGCTACCTGCCGATGGGCCACCTCGCCGACGTCCACACCTTCGACCACGCCTTCTTCGGCCTCTCCCGGCGCGAGGCCGCCCTGATGGACCCCCAGCAGCGGATCGCGCTGGTCCTCGCCCACCAGGCCGTCGAGGACGCCGGTCACGCCGCGAGCGCCCTGCGCGGACGCCAGGTCGCCGTGGTGCTCAGCGCCGCCGCCTCCGGCTACCTCGGCGCCGCCACCGAGCCCGGCCCGCTCAGCGCCCTCGGCAACGTGCCCTTCGCGCTGCCCGCCCGGATCGCCCACGTGCTCGGCTTCGAAGGCCCCTGCTACGCCGTCGACACCGGCTGCAACGGCTCGCTCGTCGCCGTCCACCAGGCCTGCCGCGAACTGCGCGACGGCGAGGCCGAGTACGCGCTCGCCGGCGGCTTCAGCCTGCGCCCCGGCGGCCTGCCCGCCCGGCAGACCGAAGGCATGACCGAACTCGTCTCCCCGAGCGGCCGCTGCCGGGCCTTCGACGCCGACGCCGACGGCACCGCCAGCGGCGAGGGCGGCGCCGTCCTGCTGCTCACCACCCTCGGCCGGGCCCGCGCCGACGGCACGCCCGTCCACGCCGTGATCCGCGGCAGCGCCGTCCGGCACAACGGCCGCGCGGCCGCCACCATCAGCACCCCGAGCGCGCCCGCGCACGCGGCGGTGATCGGCGCGGCCTGGCGCGCCGCCGGGCTCGACCCCGCCCTGGCCGGCTACCTGGAGGCGCACGGCTCCGGCACCCGGCTCGGCGACGCCGTCGAACTGGAGGGCCTGGCCCAGGTGTTCGGGCCGCGCGGGTTCGGGGCGCGGGGCCGGCGGCTGCCGATCGGCTCGGTGAAGACCAACGTCGGCCACCTCGACCACGCGGCCGGGATCGCCGGCCTGGTCAAGGCCGTCCTCGCGGTCGGCCACGGCGAGCTGTACCCGTCCCTGCACTTCCGCCGGCCCGTCGACGAGGCCGCCCTCGAACCCGTCGAGGTGGTCACCGCGCTGCGCCCCTGGGAGGGCGAGGAGCGGATCGCCGGCGTCAGCTCGTACAGCCTCGGCGGCATCAACGCCCACTGCGTGGTCCAGCGGCCGCCCGTGCCCCCGCGCGCCGACCGCCCGGGCACCCCCCGGCTCGTCGGCGTCTCCGCGCGCAGCCACACCGCGCTCGCCCGGCTCTGCGCCGACCTCGGCACCGCGCTGACCGGCCCGGCCGCCCGCGACACCGACCTCGACGACGTCGCCCTCACCCTCAACTCCGGGCGCACCCACTACGGACACCGGGTGGCGGTGTGGGCCCGCGACACCGCCGGGCTCGGCCGGGCCCTGCTCGAACGGGCGGCCCGGCTCGACGCCTCGGCCCCGGCCGGCGGCGCCCCGCGCGGCGGCCGGACCAGGCCGCCCGCCGTCTGCCTGCTGCTCTCCCCGGACGCCGCGCCCGACGCCCCCGGCCCGGCGGAGCCGCCCGAGGCGCTGCCCGCCACCGGCCCGGCGGCCCGGCTGCTCGCCGGCCAACTCGCCCTGCACCGCGAACTGTCGCGCTGCGGCGTGCCCGTCGAGACCGTGCTGAGCAGCGGCGTCTCCCGGTACGCCGCCCGGTACCTGCTCGGCACCCTCACCGCCGAGGACACCCGCGAACTCGCCACCGCCACCGGCGCCGAGGCCGCGCCGCCCGACCGGGACCGGCTCGTCGCGGCGGCCGAACGGCTCGCCGCCGCCGGACCGGTGGTGTTCCTCGACCCCGGCCCCGGCGGCGTCCTCGGCCGGCTGCTCGCCGAGCGGTTCGGCCCGGAGGGGCAGGACGGCGCCCGGCTGGTCACGGCCGCCGGCGACGGCGACGGAGGCTTCGCCGCGCTGCTCGGCCGGCTGTACGAATGCGGCCTGGACCTGGACTGGCCGGCGCTCGGCCCCGAGCCCGGCACCGCCCGCCGGCTGCGCCTGCCCGGACACCCGCTGGCCGCCACCCCCTGCTGGATCCGGCCCGCACCGGCGGCCCCCGCCCTGCCCGTGGCGCCCGGCGCGCCCACCGCGCCCGTCGCGTCCGCGGCGCCCGCCGTCGAGCGCACCGGGACCGGCCCCGCCGAGGACCCCGAACGCTGGCTCGCCGAAGTCCTCGGAGAACTCCTGCACAGCGAGCAGCCGCCCGGCCCGGAGGCCGACTACTTCGAACTCGGCGGCAACTCGATCATCGCCCTCCAGCTCGCCGACCGGATCCAGACCCGCTTCGGCTTCCGCCCCCGGCTGCTCGACGTCTACGAACACCCCGCCGTCGGCGCGTTCGCCGACCTCATCCGCCGCCGGGCCGGTGCCCCCGCCGCCCCCGCCCTGCCGCCGATCACCCCGCGCGACACCCCCCCGGTCACCTCCTTCGGCCAGGACCGGATCTGGTTCCACCACCAGCTCGACCCCGACACCACGCTCTACAACCTCCCCATGGTCAGCCTGATCAGCGGCCCGCTCGACGTCGACGCCGTCCGCGGCATGTGGCACGACCTGATGCTGCGCCACGAGGTGCTGCGCTCCAACTTCGCCGAGGAGGACGACGAGCCGGTGCTGCGCGTCCGCCCGGAGCCCGGCGACTTCTTCACCTTCCATGACGTCTCCGCGGATCCGGACCCGCTCGCCGCCGCCCGCGAACTCGTCCGGCAGGCCGCCGAGCACCGCTTCGACCTCGCCCACGACCCCCTGGTGCGGGTGCTCGTGGCCCGGACGGCCCCCGAGCAGCACGTGCTCCAGGTGACCATGCACCACGCCGTCAACGACGGCGCCTCACCGCGGATCTTCGAAAGCGAGCTGCCCGAGCTGTACGCCGCCCGCCGCGAGGGCCGCCCGCACCGGCTCGCGCCGCTGCCGGTCCAGTTCGCCGACTACGCGGCCTGGCAGCGCGAACTGGTGGCCGGCTCGGCCCTGGACGGCGAACTCGCCTACTGGTGCGAGACCCTGCGGGACGCGCCGGTGCTGCGACTGCCCACCGACCACCCGCGCCCGGCCCGCAAGGACCACGCCGGCGACCTCGCGGTGTTCACCGTGGACGCCGCCCTGATGCGGGAGCTGCGGCGGCTCGCGGCCGACCGCTCCGTCACCCTCTTCGTGGTCCTGCTCGCCGGCCTCTACCTGCTGCTGGCCCGCCGCAGCGAGCAGGACGACCTGGTCGTCGGCATCCCGACCACCGGGCGCAACCGGCCCGAACTCGAAGGCCTGATCGGCTTCTTCAACAGCACCGTGGCGCTGCGCGCCGACCTGTCCGGCGCCCCGTCGGTGACCGCCTTCCTGCACCGGGTGCGCGCCGTGGTGCTGGAGGCCCTGGAGCACCAGGAGATCCCCTTCGACCGGGTCGTCCAGGCGCTGACGGACGAGCGCGATCCGGGCCGGAGCCCGCTGTTCGACGTGTTCTACGTGCACCAGGAGCTGCCGCCGATCCAGCAGATCGAGGGCACCTCGACCGGGTACTTCGACATCGGCCACAGCGCCGGCAACCTGTTCGGCGGCCTGCCGGCGGGCACCGCCAAGTTCGACCTCACCCTGATCACCTCCGACCGGGTCGGCGACGACGCCATGACCGCCTGCCTGGAGTTCAGCACCCGGTTGTTCACGAGTGAGACGGCGGCCGCTTTCGTCGCGGAGTACACCGAGCTGCTCCGTGAACTCGCTTCCACTGACGGCGAGTTGCCGATCTCCCGGCTGTGGGCCGGGGCGCCGGTTCCCGCCTTTGCCGACGCGGCCCCGGCGGCCGGCCCGCCCGGGGCCGTGCGGCTCGACATCCCCACGGACCGCCCCCGCCCGGGCCGCCCCGACTACACCGAGCGCAGCGTCACCGTCCCGGTCGACGAGTCGCTGCGCGGCGCCATCGCCCGGTCCGGCCCGCACCCCGACCGGGTGCTGCGGGCCGGCTGGCTGGTGCTGCTCTCGTGGATCTCCGGCCAGGACGAGGTGGCGGTCGGCCTCCCCGGCGGAGCTCTGCTGCGGGCCGACCTCGCCGACGAGCCCGCCTTCACCGACCTGCTCGGACGAACCACCCCCGACGGGACGGCCGGCCCCGGAGCCGAGCCCCCGGTCCGCTCCCGGGGCGACGGGGACGGCGACGGCGGTGACAGCGGCAGCGGCCACGGCGTCGGCCCGCGCGGGGCCGAACTCGACCTGGGCTGGCGGGCGGAGAGCGGCGCCGCCCCCACGGCGCTGACCGTGCACTACGCCCCCGAACTCTTCGACCCGCCGACCGCGACCGGCTTCGCCACCGGCCTGCGCGAGCTGCTGCGCGGCCTGCTCGCCGAGCCCGACCGCCCGGTCCACGACGTGGCGGCCGACTACGCCGACTACGCGGACCAGGCCGACTACGCGGACTGCGCGGACCACGGCGACGCGCCCGAGACCGTGACCCCGCGCTCCGACGACGACACCGTGAGGGCCCTGTGAGCAGCTTCACCGCCACCCCGCTCGACGCCGCCCGGCGTGCCGTCCTGCGGGACACCCCGTCCCTGCCCGCCGACTGCGTGGCGCGCCTGGTCCGCTTCGAGGGCCCGGTCGGGCCGGACCGGCTGCGCCGCGCCGTGGCCCGGGCCCTGGCCGAGCGCCCGCACCTGCACACCGGCTACCGCGCCGCCGCCGGGGGCGGCCCCGGCCTGCTCCGCCCGGCCGACCCGGCCCAGCCGCCCGCCGTCGCGGTGATCGACCTCGACCCGGAGGAACTGGACGGCTGGCTCGCCGCCGAGCTCGTCCGCCCGCTGGACCTGCTCGGCGGGCCGCTGCTGCGCCACGTGCTGATCCGCCGGTCCGACGGCGGGCTCAGCTGGTTCCTGCGCCACCACCGGCTGGTCGACGACGACGCCGGGCTGGCCGCACTCGTCCGCCGGGCCGGCGAGCTGTACGCCGAGGACGGCGGGACGGCCCCGGCCTCCCTCGCCACCCCGGCCTCCCTCGGCACCCCGGCCTCCCTCGGCACCCCCGCCCCGGACCTGGAGGCCGACCGGCCCGCCGACCGGGCGTACTGGCGGGAGGTCCTGGGGGCCGCCGGCCCCGAGCCCGCCGCCGCCCGCCCGGCCGGGGCCACCGCGCCGCCGGCCGAACTGCCCTGGCTGCCGGTGGCCGACCCGGCCGCACTGGCCCGGGTCGCCCGGGCCGGCGGCGCGGGCCCCGCCGCGGTGCTGCTCGCCGCCGCCGCCGTCCACGCGCACCGGCTGACCGGCGCCCGGGAGCTGCTGCTCGGACACTGGCGCCCGGCGCCCGGCCCGGGCGGCCGCGGCCTGGTCGTCCCGGTGCGCCTCGCCCCGGCCCCCGGGCTCAGCTTCACCGCCGTCCTGCGGCAGGCGGGCCGCGCCCTGCGCGCCGCCCGCCGCCACGACCACCGGCCGGACCTCGACCTGCCCTGGGGCCCGTCCTCGGGGTATGGCCTGGTCACCGGGATCGCCGACAGCGCCGAGCGGGTGGCGTACGGCCCCGGGACGGTCGCCGTCCTGGCCCGCGCCTGGGGCGAGCCGCTGCCCGGCCTGTTCCTGCGCGCCGACCCCACCCCCGGCCCGGCGGACCGGGACGGGGCGTGGCGGGTCGCCGCGGGCGGCCACGGCGCCGATCCGGCGGCCCACCGCCGGCTGGTCCGGCTGCTGGCTCGGCTGGCGGCCCGGCCCGACGAGCCGATCCACTCCTTCGACCTCGTCGGCGAGGACGAGTTGGCCCTGCTGCGGAAGGCCAACGCCACCGGACACGCGGTGCCCGAGACCACCGTGCCCGCCGCGTTCGCCGCCCAGCTGGCGCGGACCCCGTCCGCCGTCGCGGTGCGCGGCGGGGGCGAGGTGCTGGACTACGCCGAGCTGGACGGGCGCTCCGAGCGGATCGCCCGGCTGCTCGCCGGCCTCGGCGTCGGCCGCGAGGACGTCGTCGCGGTGCTGCTGCCCCGCACCCCCGCCCTGGTCGCGGCCGTGCTGGGCGTGCTGAAGGCCGGCGCCGCCTACCTGCCGGTCGACCCGGGCCACCCGCGCGGCCGGGTGGAGTTCGTGCTCGCGGACGCCCGACCCCGGGTGGTCCTGACCACGGCGCAGCTGGCCGCCGCCGTGCTGCCGGAGCCGGCCGCCGACGGCCCGTCCGTCGTCCTGCTGGACGAGCCCGCCGCCGAGCCCGCTCCGGTCGAGAACGTCGGCTCCGCGCCCGCCGGGGTGGAGCCCACCGGCCCGCTGCCCGGCAACGCGGCGTACGTCATCCACACCTCCGGCTCCACCGGGACGCCGAAGGGCGTGGTGGTCACCCACCGGGCCGTGGCCAACCTCGCCGCCTGGGCGGCGGCCGAGCTCGGCCCCGAGGCCCTCTCCCGGGTGCTCGGCTCCACCTCGCTCTCCTTCGACCTGTCGGTCTTCGAGCTCCTGGTGCCGCTGTTCGTCGGCGGCAGCGTCGACCTGGTGGACAACCTGCTCACGCTGCTGGAACGCCCCGACTGGTCCGGCAGCCTGGTCAACACCGTCCCGTCGGTGTACCAGCAGGTCGCCCGGGCCGAGTGGGTGCGCGAGCGGGCGACGACCTACGTGTTCTGCGGCGAGCCGCTGCCCGCCGCGCTGGTCCGCCGGGTGCACGCCCGCAACCCGGACGCCCGGGTGCTCAACCTCTACGGCCCCACCGAGGCCATCGTGTACGCCACGGCCGGGGCCTGCCCGCCCGGCGCGGACGGTGAGCCGTCGATCGGCGTGCCGATCGGCAACGTGCGCGCCCACGTCCTCGACCCGGCCCTGCGGCCCGCGCCGGTCGGCGTCACCGGCGAGCTCTACCTGGCCGGGGACTACCTGGCCCGGGGCTACGCCCACCGGCCCGGGGCCACCGCCGAGCGCTTCCTGCCCGACCCGTTCGGCCCGCCCGGCGCCCGGATGTACCGCACCGGCGACCTCGCCCGCTGGACCGCCGCCGGGGAGCTGGAGTACGCCGGCCGCACCGACCACCAGGTGAAGATCCGCGGCCACCGGATCGAACTCGGCGAGATCGAGGCCCGGTTGACGGAGCTGGACGGTGTCCGGCGAGCCGTGGTGGTCGCCACCGACGACGGCGAGGGCGACCGCCGCACGACGGCCTTCCTGGTCGCCGCCGAGGGCCGCCCGGCCGATCCGGAGGCCGTCCGGGCGGCGCTGCGCGAGGTGCTGCCCGCGCCGCTCGTCCCGGCCGCCCTGGTCTTCCTCGACGACCTCCCGACCAACGCCAACGGCAAGACCGACCGCGGCGCGCTCGCCGCCCTGGCCGCCGGAGCCGCGCCGGGGACGACGCCCGAGCCGCCCGCCGCCCCGGCCGCCGGCCCCGTCGAGGTGCTGCGCGAGCTCTTCGCCGGCGTCCTCGGCCTGCCCGGAGTCGGCCCGGACGACAGCTTCTTCGCCCTCGGCGGCGACAGCATCCGCTCCATCAAGCTGCTCCGCCGGGCCCGCCGGGCCGGGCTGGCGCTCGCCCCGGAGGACGTGTTCGCGCACCCGACCCCGGCCGGACTCGCGGCCGTCGCCACCGCGCTCGACCCCGCCGACCAGGGCGCCGGCCGGCCCGCCGACGGCGAACTGCTCCCGCTGGACGCCGCCGCCCGCGCCTGGTTGCGGGACCGGTTCCCGGGCCACCGGGACGTGCTGCCGCTGACACCGCTCCAGGAGCGGCTGCTCTTCCCCACCCGGCACGGCCAGGGCGGCGGCGGGGCCTACGTGATGCGGCTGTGGATGCTCTTCGACGGGCGGCTCGACCCGGTGGCGCTGCGCCGCGCCGTCGAGGCGCTCTGCCGCCGCCACCCGAACCTGGCGGCCGGGTTCGTCCGCCTCCCCGACGGCCGGCCCGTCCAGGTCGTCCCGGACCGCCTGCCGCCGTTCACGGAACTGGACCTCGGCGGCCTCACGGCGGCCGAACAGGAGGCGGAGACCGAGCGGTTGGCCGCCGAGGCCAGGACCACCCGGTTCGACCCGGCCGACCCGCCGCTGATCCGCTTCACCCTGCTGCGGCTGGGCCCCGGGGAGGGCGCGGGAGCGCAGCGGTACCGGCTGGAGGTGGTCGCCCACCACACCCTGATCGACGGCTGGTCCAACCAGCTCCTCCTGCCGGAGCTGTTCGCCCTGTACCGGGACCCGGCCGGGCTGCCCGCGCCGGTGCCGCTGCGCGCCCACCTGGCCTGGCTGGCCGGCCGGGACCACGAGGCCGCCCGCCGGGCGTGGCGCGAGGCCCTGGCCGCGCCGATCGAACCCACCCTGATGACGCCGCCCGGGCTGCCGCCCGCCGCCGGGTGGCCGGGCCGCCGCTACCGGCCCCTGGGCGAGGAGCGCACCGAACGGCTCGGCGCCCTCGCCGCCGGGCTGGGCATCACGCTCAACACCGTGCTCCAGGCCACCTGGGCGCTGCTGCTGGCGGAGCGGACCGGCCGCCCCGACACCGTGTTCGGGATCATCGTCAACGGCCGCTCGCCGGAGCTGCCGGGCTCCGAGTCCGTCATGGGCTTCCTGATCAACACCCTGCCGCTGCGGATCACCCTGCGGCCGGAGGAGTCGCTGGCCGGGCTGCTGACCCGGGTCCAGCGCGAGCAGGTCCGGATGATCGCCCACCAGCACCTGGGAATCCCCGCGATCCAGCGGGCGACCGGCCTCGGCGAACTCTTCGACACCGTCATGGTGTACGAGAACTTCCCGCAGTCCGGCGACCAGGGCGACGCGCTTCCGGGGGTGCGGATCACCGGCTCGGGCAGCGAGACGGCCGCGCACTACCCGCTGTCGCTGATGGCCATCCCCAGGGACGGCGGGCTGGAACTCGACATCCTGCACCGGGAGGACGCCGTCGACGCCGAGGCCGCCGACGCCCTGCTGGCCCGGCTGCTGGGGCTGCTCGACACCCTCGTCGCCGAGCCGGACACCACCGTCGGGGCCCTCGGCCTGCTCGCCTCCTGGCCCGCGACCGCCGGGCCCGCCCGCAGCCCGCTCCCCGCCGCCGACGCCCCCGCGGACGCCACCGCCACCGCGGACGCCGCCGTACCCGCGCCGCCCGCCGACGGCCTGGAGCCCATGCTGGCCACCCTGCTGCCGCTGCGTTCGACCGGCACCGGCGCGCCGCTGTTCTGCGTGCACCCGGCCGCCGGGATCGGCTGGACGTACGCGGCGCTGCTGGGGCCGCTCGGCGACCGGCCGCTCTACGTCCTGCAGTCCCGCGGCCTCGACGGCCGGGGGCCGCTGCCGGCCAGCCTGGAGGAGGTGGCCGAGGACTGTGTGCGGGAGATCCGCGCCGTCCAGCCCGACGGGCCCTACCACCTGCTCGGCTGGTCGTTCGGCGGCCTGGTCGCCTACGCCGTGGCCGCCCGGCTCCAGCAGCAGGGCGCGGAGGTGGGCCTGCTCGCGATGCTCGACAGCTACGTGCTCGCCGACCTGCCCGCCCGCTCGGAGGCCGAGGTGCTCGCCGAGCAGGGCCACGTCCGCAACGCCCTGCTGCGGCTGACCGGGGTCGACCGGCCCGCCGACGCGCCCGCGCCGACCGCCGAGGAGTTCCTCGCCCTCGCCAAGGACTCCGACTCGCCGCTCTCCGTCTTCTCCGAACACCACCTGACCGCGCTCGCCGAGGTCTACGACAACAACGTCCGGCTCGGCCGGGCCTTCCGCCCCGGCGGGTACCGCGGCGACCTGCTCCTCATCGAGGCCGTCCCGGAGACCAGCGGGCCCGTCCAGGACCCGGAGAGCTGGCTGCCCCACCTGGACGGCGGCCGGCTGCTGCGGCACCGGACCGACCACGGCCACCAGGACCTCGGCGGCCCGGCCGCCCTCGTCGACCTCGCCCCGGCGCTGCTCGACCGGCTCGGCGACCCGTCCGACCCGTCCGGGCCGCACGGGTCACGGAGCCCGCACCAGCCGCACGAGCCGGAGAGGAGCTGACCGGATGTCCGCCACGCCCGCCACGCCCGCCCGACGATGGCCGCTCACGGCCCCGCAGGCGGGAATCTGGTTCGGCCACGAGGCCGACCCCACCCGGCGGCGGTTCACCGCCGGCCAGTACGTCCAGTTCCACGGCGCGATCGACGAGGAGCTGTTCGAACGCGCGCTGCGGGGCGTGGTGGCCGGCAGCGAGAGCCTGAGGGTGCGCTTCGAGCCGACCGCCGACAGCGCCGTCCAGATCATCGAGGACGCCGCCGACTGGCCGCTGCACCGGCAGGACCTGCGCCACCACGAGGACCCGGCCGCCGCCGCCCGCGCGTTCCTCGCCG
Organism: Kitasatospora sp. NPDC094016; assembly: GCF_040304045.1. Taxonomy (NCBI): domain Bacteria; kingdom Bacillati; phylum Actinomycetota; class Actinomycetes; order Kitasatosporales; family Streptomycetaceae; genus Kitasatospora; species Kitasatospora sp. NPDC094016. Next base: position 32,102 of record NZ_JBEOUK010000021.1, on the reverse strand, counting down.
TCGAACTCGCCCACCCCTACGACCTGACCGCCGGCCCGTCCTTCGACCACTTCCTGCTGCGGACCGGCGAGGCGGAGTACCTCTGGTACCTCCGGATCCACCACATCCTGTGCGACGGGGTGGGCGGGGCCGGGCTGATCCGCCGGGTGGCGGCCGAGTACACGGCGCTGCGCGCGGGCGAGCCGGTCTCCACCGGCGTGCACGACCCGCTCCAGGCCCTGCTGGACGACGACGCCGCCTACCGCGCCTCCGCCCGGTTCCGCACCGACGCCGCCTTCTGGGCCGAGGAGTCGGCCGGCCTCGGCGACCCGCCCCGCCTCGCGGGCGGGCGCGGCGCCCCGACCGGCTCGGGCCCGCGCCCGCCGGTCGCCGTCCGGACGGAGCTGTCCGCCGAACGCTGGGCCGCCGTCCGCGAGCGCGCCGGCGCGGGCTGGACGGCGCTGTTCCCGGCCGCGCTCGCCGTCGCGCTGCACGCCGACACCGGCGAGGGCACGGCGGTGATCGGCCTCGGCGTCCGCGGCCGGGACGCCGCGCTGGCCCGGCGGGCCCTCGGCATGACGGCGAACGTCGTCCCGCTGCGGCTCGCCGTCGACCCGGCCGCCACCGTCGGCGACCTGGTGACGGCCACGGCGGACCGGGTCCGGGCCGCGCTGCGCCGCCAGCGGTACCGCTTCGAGGACCTGCTCCGCGACACCGCCGCCGCCCGGGGCGAGCGGCCGCTGATCGGCCCCACCCTGAACCTGCTGCCGCTCGACCCGGACCTGCGGTTCGGCGGGATCCCGGCCACCGTGCACGAGGTCTCGCCGGGCGTGCCCGAGGACTTCGCGCTCGGCGTCTACGACAACGGCCGCGCCACCCTGCCGGTGTTCGCCGACGCGGTCGGCGACTACCCCGAGGACACCGTCCGGGCCCACCTGGACCGGGTGCTCGACCTCGTGACGGCGCTGGCCGAGGCGCCCGAGGGGCTCCCGGTCGGCCGGCTGCGCACCGGCGGCGCCGTCGCCCTGCCCGCGCCCGCGTCCGGGTCGGCATGGACCGGCCAGGACGGCGACACCCTGGTCTCGCTGTTCGAACGGCAGGCCGCCGCCCGCCCGCAGGCACCCGCCGTGGTGCTGGGGGAGACCGTCCTCAGCTACCGCGAACTCGACCTGCGCGCCGACCGGTTGGCCCGCCGGCTCGCCGCCCGGGGCGTGCGCTGCGGCGACCTGGTGGGCGTCGCCCTGCCCCGCTCGCCGGACCTGGTGGTCGCGCTGCTCGGTGTCCAGAAGGCCGGCGCCGGCTACCTGCCGCTGGATCCGGACTACCCGGTCGAGCGGCTGCGCGCGACCATCGAGGACGCCGCGCCCCGGCTCGTGGTGACGGACGACTCCGCCCGGGCGGCGCTGCCCGACGGCGTCGGGACCCTGCCCGTCGACGGCGCGGACGAGCCCGCCGACCGGCCGCGGCCGCAGCGCCCCGCCCCGGACGGCGTCGCCTACGTCATCCACACCTCCGGCTCCACCGGCCGCCCCAAGGGCGTCCTGGTCACCCACCGCAACGTCACCCGGCTGCTCGCCACCACCGCCGACCGGTTCGGCTTCGGACCGGACGACACCTGGACCCTGTTCCACTCCTACGCCTTCGACTTCTCGGTCTGGGAGCTGTGGGGAGCCCTGCTGCACGGCGGCCGGCTGGTCGTCGTCCCCCGGGACACCGCCCGCTCGCCCGAGGAGTTCCTGCGCCTGCTCGCCGACGAGCGCGTCACGGTGCTCAACCAGACCCCCTCGGCCTTCACCCAGCTGGCCGCCGCCGACGCCGCCCACCCCGGCCCGAGCGCCCGGCTCGCCCTGCGGTACGTGATCTTCGGCGGCGAGCAGCTCGAACCCTGGCGGCTCGCGGACTGGTACCTGCGGCACCCGCAGGACGCGCCCCGGCTCGTCAACATGTACGGCATCACCGAGACCACCGTGCACGTCACGGCCGGCGACCTCGACGCCGCCGCCGTGGCCTCGGGCACCGCCACCATCGGCCGCCCGCTGCCCGACCTGCGGGCGTACCTGCTGGACGCCGCCCTGCGGCCGGTGCCCGACGGCCTGCCCGGCGAGCTGTACGTGGCCGGCCCCGGCCTCGCCCGCGGCTACCTCGGCCGCCCCGCGCTGACCGCCGGCCGCTTCACCGCCGACCCGTACGGCCCGCCCGGCAGCCGGATGTACCGCAGCGGGGACCGCGCCCGCCGCCGCCCCGACGGCGAACTCGAACACCTCGGCCGCACCGACCGGCAGGTGAAGATCCGCGGCTACCGCATCGAGCCGGGGGAGATCGAGGCCGTGCTCGCCGCGCTGCCCGGCATCTCCGGCGCGGCCGTCCTCGCCACCGAACGGGAGCCCGGGCACAAGGCGCTGACCGCCTACCTGCTCGGCACCGGGGAGGCCGTCCGCGCGGCCGCCGACCACGCCCACGCGTCGCTCCCGGCCCACCTGGTGCCCGCGGCCTTCGTCGCCGTCGAGGCCTTCCCGCTGACCGCCAACGGCAAGCTCGACGAGCACCGGCTGCGGGCCCTGGCGGCCAGGGCGGCGGACGGCCGGGGCCGGGCGCCCAGCGGCGAGCACGAGACCTGGCTGCACCGGCTGTTCGCCGAACTCCTCGGGGCCGAGGGCTTCGGCGCGGACGAGAGCTTCTTCGCCCTCGGCGGAGACTCCCTCTCGGCGAACCGGCTGGTGGTCCGCGCCCGGGCCGAGCTGCCCGCCGAGCTGACCGCCGGACTGACCATCCGGGACGTCTTCGCGGCCCCCACCGTGGCCGGTCTGGCCGCCCGGACCGGTGCCCGTGCCGCCGCCCGCCAGGGTGCGGCGGCGGCCGGCCGGGCACGTCCGCAGCGCCCGCAGGCCGGCCCCCGCCCGGAGCGCATCCCGCTCTCCTACGCCCAGCGCGGCCTGTGGTTCCTGCACCGGCTCGGCGAGCAGGCGTCGACCTACCACGTCCCGCTCGCCGCCCGGCTGACCGGGCCGCTCGACCTGGCCGCGCTACGGGCCGCCGCAGGCGACGTCCAGCAGCGGCACGAGAGCCTGCGCACCGTGTTCCCGGCCACCGACGGGCAGCCGTACCAGCGGATCCTCGACGACCCGCCCCTCCCGCTGACCGTCCGGCACCCCGACCCCGCCGACCTGGACGCGGCCGTGCACGAGGAGGTCCACCGGCCCTTCGACCTCGAACACGGCCTGCCCTGGCGGCTGGTGGTGTTCACCGCCGGGCCCGGCACCCACCTGCTGCTGATCGTCCTGCACCACATCACCGCCGACGAGCAGTCGCTGGGCCCGCTGACCCGCGACCTCGCCGCCGGCTACGCCGCCCGGGCCCGCGGCCGGGCCCCCGAATGGCCCCGACTGCCGCTCCAGTACGCCGACTTCACGCTCTGGCAGCGCCAGGAGCTCGGCCCGGGCGGCGAGCCCGGCAGCCCGCTGGCCACCGAACTGGCGCACTGGCGCGAGACCCTGCACGCCGCGCCGGGGCGCACCGCGCTGCCGGTGGACCACGAGCCGCCGCCCGGCACGGCCCTGCGCGGGGCCGCCGCCGAGTTCCGGTGGGGTGCCGAACTGGTTGCCGCGGCAGCCGAGTTGGCGGCCGGTCGGGGAGCCACCCTGTTCATGGTGCTGCACGCGGCCGTCGCCTGCCTGCTGGCCCGTTCCGGAGCGGGCACCGACCTCGTCCTCGGCACGGTCACCGCCGGCCGCGCCGACCCCGCCCTGGACGACCTGGTCGGCTACTTCGCCCAGCCGCTCGCCCTGCGCACCGACCTCTCGGGCCGCCCGGGCTTCGCGGAGCTCGTCGACCGCGTCCGGCACGCCGACCTCACCGCCTTCGCCCACGACCAGGCACCCTTCGACCGGGTCGTGGACGCCCTCGCACCCGACCGGAGACTCGGCCGCCACCCGCTGTTCCAGGTGATGATCACCCTGCACGGCGGACGCCGACCCGCGCTCACCCTGCCCGGCCTGTCCGGCGCTCCGCACCGGTTCGAGCGGGTGATGGCCAAGTTCCCACTGCTCTTCGAGTTCACCGAACAGCCGGACGGCACGGTGCGCGGCGTCCTGGAGTACAGCACCGGCCACTTCCGCCCCGAGACCGCCGAGCGCCTGGCGCAGGGCCTCGGCCGCCTGCTGGCGGCCGCCCTGGCCGACCCGGCGGCACCCGTCGACACCCTCGGCACCCTCGACGTCCTTGGCGCCCTCGACCTGCCCGACACCTCCGGCCCGGCCGCCCGCCCGCTCCCGGCGCCCGCCGCCGCCCGCCCGCAGCCCGTCACGGCCCCGGAGGGCGGCTCGCCCGCCGAGGAGCAGCTGCGGACCCTGTTCGGCAGCGTCCTCGGCCGGGCGCGGCCGGGGCCGTCGGAGGGGTTCTTCCGGCTGGGCGGGGACAGCATCCTGGCGATCCAACTGGCCACCCGGGCCCGGTCGGCGGGAGTGCTGATCACGCCGAAGGACGTGTTCACCCACCAGACCCCGCGCGCCCTCGCGGCCGCCGCGGCCGTCGTCCCGGACGGGGGCCGCGCCCCGGCCGCCCGCCCGGCGGCGCCCGCGCCGCCCGGCGGGGAGCTGCCGCCCACCCCGATCGCGGACTGGCTGGCGGCCCGCGGCGGACCGATCCACGGCTACGCCCAGTCCCTGCTGTGCGACGTGCCGCCCGGCGCCACCGAACACACCCTGCGCACCGCCCTCCAGCAGCTCGTCGACCACCACGACGCGCTGCGGACCCGGCTGACCGGGGCCCCGGGCGAGCCGCTCGCCTTCGAGATCCGGCCCGCCGGGACCGTCCCGGCGGCCCCGCTGCTGCACCGGATCGACCTCGCCCGCGAGGGCCTCGCCACCACCCCCGGCCGCGACCCGGCGCCCGCCCTGCTGGAACTCGTCGCGGAACAGCGGCACGACGCCCGCCGCCGCCTCGACCCCTACCGGGGCGAACTGCTGCGGGCGGTCTGGTTCGACGGCGGCCAAGGCGGCCTGCTGCTGATGGTGATCCACCACCTCGCCGTCGACGGCGTCTCCTGGCGGATCCTGCTCGACGACCTCGCCCGGGCCCACCGGGCCGCCGCCGACGGCCACCCGGCCGACCTCGCCGCCGTCCCCGTCACCGCCGCCGACTGGGCCCGCGCGCTGCGGGCCGCCGAGGCCGACCCGGCGGTCGCCGCCGACCGCGACCACTGGCACGGCCTGCTGACCGCCGGCACCGGGACCATCGGCACCCGCCCGCTGGACCGCACCCGGGACACCGTGGCCGGGGCCGCGACCCTGCGCACCACCCTGGGCGGCGGCCCGACCGCCGCCCTGCTGACCGACCTGCCCGACCGGCTCGGCGCCGCCGTACCGGAGATCCTCCTCGGTGCCCTCGCCGCCGCCCTGCACGGCTGGGGCGCCCGCAGCGCGGACGGCCCGCTCCTGGTGGACGTGGAGGGCCACGGCCGCGACCCGGAACTCGCCGCCCTCGACGGCCTCGACCTCTCCCGGACGCTGGGCTGGTTCACGGTCATCCACCCCGTCCTGCTGGACACCGGCCCGGCCGGACCCGACACCGGGGGAGCGGCCCCCGCCGACGACCGAGCCCCCGCCGACGAACCGGCCCGCGCCGACGACCTGGCCCGCGCCGTCGCGGCCGCCCGGCAGCGCCTGCGCGCCACCCCCCACCGGGGCCTGACGTACGGGCTGCTCCAGCGGTCCGGCACGCTGCCCGACCGCCCGGCCCCGATCGCCTTCAACTACCTGGGCCGCTTCGACACCACCCGACGCGGCCCCTGGCAGCCCGTCCCCGGCACCCTGCGGGGCGAGGCCGACCCCACCCTGCCGCTCGCCCACACCCTCTCGGTCGACGCCTTCGTGGAGACCGGCCCGGACGGCCCGCGGCTGCGGGTCGAATGGGCCTGGCCGGCCGGCGTGCTGGCCGCCGACGCGGTGGCCGAACTCGCCGCCCGCTGGGAGCAGGCCCTCACCACCCTGTCGTCCGCCGGCCCGCGCCGGGCCGAGGGTCCCGCAGCCGACGCCCGGTCCGAGGAGTCCGCCGAAGCCTGTGCCGAAGCGCCCGCCGAGGCCGCCGTCCTGCTGCCCGCCACGCCGCTCCAGGCCGGCCTGCTGTTCCACTCCCGCTACGCCGCCCACGACGGCCGCCGCGACCCGTACCTCGTGCAGCTCGTCCTGGACCTCACCGGCGCGATCGACCCGGAGCGGCTCCAGGACGCCGCCCGGCGGCTGCTCGCGCGCCATCCGCAGCTCGCCGGGGCCTTCACCAGCGGCGAGTCCGGCCCGCCGCGGCAGGTCGTGCCGGCCGGGGTGACGCTGCCCTGGCGCACCGTGGACCTCGCCGGACGGGCGGAGCGGGAGCAGTCCGCCGACGCCCGGCGGCTCGTGGCGGAGGACCGCCGGCCGTTCGCGGTCGACACCCCGCCGCTGATCCGCTTCACCCTGCTGCGGCTGGCCGCCGACCGGTGGCGGCTCGTCTTCACCCACCACCACCTGCTGCTGGACGGCTGGTCGGTGCCGATCGTGCTGCGCGAACTGCTCGCGCTGCACCAGGGCGTCGACCTGCCCCCGGCGCCGTCCTACCGCCGCTACCTCGACTGGCTGGCCGGGCGCGACGACGCGGCCGCGCGCGGCGCCTGGCGCGCCGCCCTCGCCGGGGCCGAGCCCACCCGGGTCGGCCGGCCCGCGCCGGCCGGCGGCGAGGGCGCCGACGACGGCCCGTCGACGAGCGTCTTCACCCTGCCCGCCGGGCTCACCGCCGGGCTGCGGGCGCGCGCCGCGCAGTGGGAGGTGACGCTCGGCTCCCTGGTGACGACGGCGTGGGCGCTGGTGCTCGCCCACCTCACCGGCCGCGACGACGTCCTGTTCGGCACCACCGTCGCCCAGCGCCCGGCCGAACTGCCGGAAGCGGAGCGGCTCGTGGGCCTGCTGATCAACACCGTGCCGGTCCGGGCCCGGCTGCATCCGGGCGAGCCGCTGCGCGAGCTCGCCGCCCGGCTCCAGCGGGAGCGCACCGCGCTGCTGGACCACGAGCACCTGGGGCTCACCGCGGTGGAGGAGGCCGCCGGCGCCGGGCGGCTCTTCGACAGCTCACTGGTGTTCGAGAACTACCCGCTGGACGAGGCCGGGTTCGTCGAGCCCGCGCCGGGCCTGCGGATCGGCGCCGTCGAACCGTTCGACGGCACCCACTACCCGCTCTCGCTGGTGGTGCTGCCGCGCCAGGGCGGCCTGGACGTGCGGCTCCAGCTGCGCCCGGCCGAACTGGACCGGTACCTCGACGCGGACCGGCTGCGCACCGTGCTGACGGCCGCCTGCGCCACCCTGGCCGGTCCGGGCGCGGACGCGCTGACCACCGGCCGGGTCGACCTGCTGCCGCCCGTCCAGCGGGCGGGGCTGCGGGCCTGGGGCACCGGCCCGGCGGCCGACGCCGAACCGGTGTCGGTGGGCGCGCGGTTCGAGCGGCTGGCGGCCGACCACCCGGACCGGATCGCCCTGCGCCACGTCGGCGGCGCCGGCACGAACGGCATCGCGACGGACGCCGCCACCACGGACGCCACCACCACGTACGGCGCGCTGAACGCCGACGCCAACCGGCTGGCCCACCACCTGACGGCCCTCGGGGTACGCCCCGGCACCCGGGTCGCCGTACGGCTGCCGCGCTGCCCGGAGGTGCCGGTGGCGATGCTGGCGCTGGCCAAGCTCGGCGCCGTCTGCGTCCCGCTGCACCCGGGCTTCCCGGCCGAGCGGCTGCGCGCGCTCGCCGCCGAGGCGGGCACCGAGCTGCTGCTGGACGCCGAGGTGTCGGCCGCGGCCCGGCGGGCGGGCGGGAGTACGGACGATCCCGGCGTGGAGGTGCCGCCCGGGCAGGTCGCCCAGTTGCTGTACACCTCGGGCTCGACCGGCCGCCCCAAGGGCGTGGCGGTCACCCACCGCAACATCCTCGCGCTGGCCGACGACCCGCTGTGGCACGGACCCGACCACGACCGGGTGCTGTTCCACTCGCCGCACGCCTGGGACGCCATGGTGTACGAGCTGCTCATGCCGCTGCTGACCGGCCGTCAGGTGGTGGTGGCCCCGCCGGGGGAGCTGACCCCGGCGGACTACGCCCGGGCCGTCGAGCGCGGCGGCGCCACCGCGGCCTGGCTGACGGCGGGCCTGTTCGACCTGCTGACCGAGCAGATCCCGGCGGCCCTGGCCCGGTTGCGCCTGATCTGCACCGGCGGCGACGTCGTCCCCCCGGCGGCGCTCGCCCGGGCCCGGCGGGCCGCGCCCGGCCAGCGGCTGCTGGACCTGTACGGGCCGGTGGAGAGCACGACCTTCGCCCTGGGCCACGAAGTCCCGGCGGGCCCGGTCCGCGAGGGCGAGGCCGTCCCGATCGGCCGCCCGCTCGCGGGGACCAGGGTGCTGCTGCTGGACGCCGCGCTGCGCCCGGTGCCGCCGGGCGTCCCCGGTGAGATCCACCTGGGCGGCGAAGGCCTGGCCGCGGGCTACCACGGCGCCCCGGCCCGGACGGCCGAGCGCTTCGTCGCCGACCCGTACGGCCCGCCGGGCGGCCGGCTGTACCGCACCGGCGACCTGGGCCGGTGGGACACCGAGGGCCGGCTGCACTTCCTGGGGCGCGCGGACCGGCAGGTGAAGATCAACGGGTTCCGGATCGAGCCGGGCGAGATCGAGGCCGCGCTGTGCGCCGAACCGGAGGTCACCGCCGCCCGGGTGGTGCCGCACGGGGCGGGCCCGGCGGGCCGCTCGCTGGTCGGGTACGTGGTCGCCGACCGGCCGGTGGCCGCCGGCGAACTGCGCCGCCGGCTCGCCGGGCGGCTGCCGCGCCACCTGGTGCCCGCCGTGCTCGTCCCGGTCGACGCGCTGCCGCTGGACGCCAACGGCAAGGTCGACACGACCGCCCTGGGCCCGCCGCGGCGGGCGGCCCCGGGGCCGACCCGTTCGCCCCGCCGGGAGGTCCTGGCGGCGCTGTTCGCGGAGGTGCTGCGGGTGCCGGCGGTCGCGCCGGAGGACGACTTCTTCACGCTCGGCGGCAACTCGATCGCCGCGATGCGGCTGGCCGGGCGGATCCGGTCCACCCTGGGGGTCGACGTGCCGCTCGTCGAGCTGTTCGACGCGCCCACGGTGGCCGGGCTGGACCACCGGCTCGACCGCGCCGCCCGTACCGGCGGCACCGACGGCACCGACGGCACCGACGGCGGCGCCCCGGCGCTCGGCGACCGGACGACCAGGCCCGACCGGCTGCCGCTCGCCCCCGCCCAACTGCGCCTGTGGACGGCCAACTACCTGGGCGAGCACCGCCCGGACTACCTCACCACCCTGGCCCTCGACCTCACCGGCGGGCTCGACCCGGCCGCGCTGCGGGCCGCCCTCGGCGACCTGGTGGCCCGGCACGAGGCCCTGCGGACCGTCCTGCCGTACGGCCCGGACGGCCCCGAGCAGCGCATCCTCGGGCCCGCCGACGCCTCACCCGACGCCCCGCCCGCCGACGCCGACCTCGCCGAGGCCTTCCTCGCCGCCGTCCCGTCCGCCGCGCCCCGCCTCCTCGACGTAGCGCCGGAGCGGCTGGACGCCTGGATCGCCGCCGAACTCGACCGCGGCTTCGACCTGTTGACCGAACCGCCGCTGCGCACCGCCCTGCTGCGCAGCGGCCCCGACCGGCACACCCTGCTGCTGGTGCTGCACCACGCGACGGTGGACGGGCACGCGCTCGAACCGCTGCTGGCAGACCTGCGGTCCGCCTACCGGGCCCGGGCGGCCGGCGGGCCGCCGCGCTGGCCGGCGCCCGCCGTCCAGTACGCCGACCACGCCCTGTGGCTGCGGCGGCGGCTCGGCGACGAGGACCGCCCGGAGAGCCCGGCCGCCCGGCAGGCCGCCTACTGGAAGGGCGCGTTGGCCGCCCTGCCGCCGTGGCGGGGCCTGCCGGACGCCACCGGCGCCCCGGGCGCCGGGCCGGGCATGGCCGGCACCGTCCGCTTCGCCCTGGACCCGGGGGAGCACCGCCGGCTGGCGGCCGCCGCCCGGGCCTGCTCGGCCGGCACCGGGATGGTGGTGCAGGCGGCGTTCGCCGCCGCGCTGGGCGACCTCGGCGCGGGGCACGACCTCCCGATCGGGGTGCCGCTGGCCGGCCGGGACGACGAGGCGCTGGACGGCGTGGTCGGCTGCCTGCTCAACACCGTGGTGCTGCGGGTCGACACTTCCCCTCGCGGCGCCGGGGACGCCCCTACCGGCGCCCCGACGGCCCGCACCCTGGTCGGGCGGGTCCGGGAGCGGCTGCTGGCCGCCCACGCCCATCAGGACCTGCCGTTCGACCGGGTGGTGGAGTTGGTCAACCCGGCCCGGCAGGCGGGCCGCCAGCCGCTGTTCGGGGTGGCGCTCTCCCATCTGGTGCGGGCCGAACCGGCCGACGGCGGGCGGTGGGACGACGCCGTGACGGCCGCCGAGCGGCCCGTCCCGATGGCCCGCACCGCCGTCGACCTGCTGCTCCAACTGGTGGAGCGGCGGACCGCGGACGGCGCACCCGGCGGGCTGGAGTGCGCCCTGGTACACGCGCTGGACGGCTGCGACGAGCCGACCGCCCGGCGGGTGGTGGCCGCCTTCCGACGGCGGGTCACCGAGTTCTGTGACGAGCTGAACGACGAGTTGAACCACGAGCCGAACGACGAGCTGAACGACGAGCCGAACGACGAGGTCGACGGCGAGCTCAACGACGAGCCGGCCGACGAGTTGGACGACCTTGCCCAAGAGCACGACCACAACCATGAAGTGAGGGTCCGATGAGCAGCACCAACCCCTTCGACGACGAGCAGGGCGCGTTCCTGGTCCTGGCGAACGAGGAGAACCAGCACGCGCTCTGGCCCGCCTTCGTCGACGTGCCCGCCGGTTGGCGCAGCGTGTTCGGCGAGGAATCCAGGCAGGCCTGCCTGGACTACGTCGAGAAGAACTGGACCGACCTGCGCCCGCGCAGCCTCGCCGAGGCGATGGACGCCCGCGTCGACTGAGCGCGATCGGCCGGTCCATCAGGGATGTTCCACCCTGGCTTAAGGATCTCCCGTCCCCCGCAAGTGAACTGACAGCATGTCAGGGACGGGCGCGGGGCCGGCCCGCAGGAACGAGTGCGGCGCGCCTGGGTTTCCCCCACGCCCGGCCGCGCCGCCGGCGAGCCGGCCCCGGAGCCCCGCAGGCACCCGATTGCCGCCCGTCCGGACCGCAGCGACACCGCCCGTTGTCCGAAGCCCTCACGAGGAGTCACCGATGAACGCTGTCACCCCGCGCCCCGCCGAGCGCACGGCCCGGCCCCGGCACTACCTGATGTGCCGCCCCAGCCACTTCGAGGTCACCTATGCGATCAACCCGTGGATGGACCCGGCGAAGCCGGTCGACACCGGGCTCGCCGTGGCGCAGTGGGAGCGGCTGTACGCGCTCTACCAGGAGCTCGGCCACCGGGTCGACCTGATCGACCCGATCCAGGGCCTGCCCGACATGGTCTACGCGGCCAACGGCGCCACCGTGGTCGACGGCAAGGTGCTCGGCGCCCGCTTCCGCAACGCCGAACGGGCCGCCGAGGGCCCCGCCTACCTGGAGTGGTTCCGCGCCAACGGCTACCCCGAGCTGCACGACCCGGAGCACGTCAACGAGGGCGAGGGCGACTTCCTGGTCACCGCCGAGTACGTGCTCGCCGGGCGGGGTTTCCGCAGCACGCCGGCCGGTCACGCCGAGGCCCAGGAGTTCTTCGGGCGCCCGGTGATCGGCCTGGAGCTGATCGACCCGCGCTACTACCACCTGGACACCGCGCTGGCCGTGCTGGACGGCGACGAGATCATGTACAACCCGGAGGCCTTCTCCGCGGGCAGCCGCGAGGTGCTGCGCCGGCTGTTCCCGGACGCGGTGCTGGCCGACGCCGGCGACGCCGCCGTGTTCGGCCTCAACGCGGTCAGCGACGGTCTGCACGTGTTCCTGCCGGAGGCGGCCACCGGCCTCGCCGACAAGCTGCGGGAGCGCGGCTTCGAGCCGATCGGCGTCGACCTGTCCGAGCTGCTCAAGGGCGGCGGCAGCGTCAAGTGCTGCACGCTGGAGCTGCGCCACCGCGCCTGACCGCTGCCTGCCCGCCCGTCCGCCCCTTCGCCTGCCTCCGTGACGCCGGGGGCGGACGAACGGGGCGGACTCGGGCCGTAGCACCACCCCGCACCAACGCCGACGGGCCGCGCGGGCCTCCCCCCGAGGAGGTCCGCGCGGCCCGTCGGCGTCGCGCCCCGGTGCCGCCGCCCGTCGGCGGCGGCCCGGTGGCGGCTCAGTCCCGCCGCCCCGCGCGCGGCGGCCCGCTCTCGGCCCAGCGCTTCAGCAGGGCGGCCGCCGCGCCCGAGTCGACCGCCTCGGCGGCCCGGGGCAGCGCGGCCGCCAGCCGCTCGACGACCGGCCGCTCGGAGGGCGTCAGCGCCGCCAGTCCGGCCGCCGCGGACAGCAGGACGGCGTCGCGGACGGGGCCCTGCTCGCCGTCCAGGACGGCGTGGACCACGCCCGCGTTGTGGGCGGCGTCGCCGCCGCGCAGCGCGTCCGGGGCCGCCGTCGCGATCCCGAGCTCGCGCGGGTCGAGCCGCTCCTGCACGAACCGGCCGGTGGTCGCCGTCCAGACCGTGGAGGTGGTGGAGACGGACAGTTCGTCGAGGCCGTCGTCGCCCCGGAAGACCAGCGCGTCCACGCCCTGGCGGGCGAACACGGCGGCGATCAGCGGGCCCAGCCGGGGGTCGGCGACGCCGACCGCCATGGCCGTGGGCGAGGCCGGGTTGGTCAGCGGGCCCAGCGCGTTGAAGGCCGTCGGCACGCCCAACTCCCTGCGGGCGACGGCCGCGTGGCGGAACGCCGGGTGGAAGGCCGGGGCGAAGCAGAAGCCGATGCCGACCTCGCGCACCGAGCGGGCCACCTCCTCGGCCGAGAGCTCCAGCGCGATGCCGAGCCGCTCCAGCACGTCCGCCGAGCCGGAGGCGGAGGAGGCCGAGCGGTTGCCGTGCTTGACCACCCGGGCCCCGGCGGCGGCCGCCACGATCGCGGCCATGGTGGACACGTTCACGGTCTTGGCGCCGTCCCCGCCGGTGCCGACGATGTCCAGCGTCGGCCCCGGCACGTCGACCCGCACCGTGTGCTCGCGCGCGGCCCGGACCAGCCCGTCGACCTCCTCGGCGGTCTCGCCCTTGGCCCGCAGCGCCACCAGGAACCCGGCCAGCTGCGCGGGCGCCGCCTCGCCGCGCATCACCCGGTCCATCGCCCAGGCGGTGTCGGCGGTGCTCAGGTCCGTCCCGCCGATCAGCGCCGCGAGCAGCTGCGGCCAGCTGCGCGGTTCACCATTCCCTGTCACTGGTCACCCATTTCCGCTCGTCGATTCCGATGTGCGTGCGGTCAGCGCCCGGCGCCGACAGCGAGGAAGTTCTCCAGCAGCTGCATGCCGCCGGTGGTGGTGATGCTCTCGGGGTGGAACTGCACCGACTCGATGGGCAGGCTGCGGTGCCGCATGCCCATGACGTAGCCGTCGTCGTCGGCGGTCGCGGTGAGTTCCAGGTCCTCGGGCAGCGGCTGGGTGACGATCAGGGAGTGGTACCTGGTCGCGGTGAGGCTGTTGCCGAGGCCGGCGAACAGGCCGCGCCCGTCGTGCGTCACGGTGCTGGTGCGCCCGTGCATCAGCCGGTCGGCGACCTGGACCCGCCCGCCGAACGCCAGGCCGATCGCCTGGTGGCCCAGGCACACGCCGAGCAGCGGGACCTTCCCGGCGAAGTGGTGGACGAGCTCGACGTGGCCGGAGGCCGCCGGGTGCCCGGGGCCGGGGCCGAGCACGACCGCGTCGGGCGCGGTCGCGGCCAGCTGCTCGGGGGTGCGGGTGTGCGAGCGGACCACCTCGGTGTCCGCGCCGAGCGCCCGCAGGTACTGGTCGATGATGTGGACGAAGCTGTCCCGCGCGTCCACCAGCAGAACCTTCACGCCGTCAACTCCTCACCCGTCAGGGCCCAGTAGGCGGCGCCCAGCTTCGCCAACGTCTCGTTCCACTCGCCCTCGGGGGTCGAGTCGGCGACGATCCCCGCGGAACTCTGCACGGAGTACACCGCGCCGTCGTGCGCGATCGTGCGGATGCACAGGGCCAGTTCGCTCCAGCCGCCGACGTCGATCAGGCCGACGGCACCGGCGTAGGCTCCGCGCGGCTCCCGCTCGATCTCGTGGATGATCTCCATGGCGCGCAGCTTCGGCGCGCCGGTCATGGTGCCGGCCGGGAAGGTCGCGCACAGCGACCGCCACACGTCGGCGTCCTCCTCCAACTCGGCGCTGACCGTGGACACCAGGTGGAAGACGTGCGAGAAGGTCTCCACCACCATCAGGTCGTCGGCCGTCAGGGTGTGCGGCTTGCAGACCCGGCTGATGTCGTTGCGGGAGAGGTCGACCAGCATGACGTGCTCGGCCTGCTCCTTGGTGCTCGCCAGCAGGGCCTTGATCCGCCGCTCGTTCTCCTCCTCGTCCTGGTCGCGACGGGTGGTGCCGGCGATCGGGCGCATCACGATCCGGCCGTCCTCGATCCGGAACAGCAGCTCGGGGCTGGCGCCGATCAGCGTGCCCTCGCCGTTCGGGAGCAGGTACATGTGCGGGGAGGGGTTGCGCGAGCGCAGCCGCCGGTAGACCTCGACCGGCGTCAGCGCGGTGCGGACGTCGATCCGGTGGCCGACCTGGATCTGGTAGATGTCGCCGACCCCGATGTGCTCCAGGCAGCGCCGGACCCAGCCGTGGAAGGTGTCGCGGTCCACGCTGTCGTGCACGGACCGCGGGCGGACGGCCGGCGGGCACGCGGCCTGCGGCTCCTGCCCGGCCGCCTCCCGGGCCGCGCCCGCCAGGTCGTGGCGGCCGTGCTCGCCGAAGGCCGGGCTGTCGGCGGTCCGCAGGACCGGCGCGCCGTCGGTGCCGTAGTGCACGCTGTCGCGGAACAGCGTCAGCACGGCGTCCGGGCGGGCCGGCGGCAGCGCCCGGGCCGGCAGGTCCTCCATGTGCCAGGCCGCGTCGTAGCCGAACCGGGCCAGGAAGCCGAAGTGGAAGCGGTCGCCGGGCAGGCCCGGCTCCAGGCCGAACAGGCCCTGCGCGCGCCGCAGGAACTCCCAGACGCGGGCCGGCTCGGGGGCCTCCAGCCGCCCGGGGGCGTCCGCGGCGGGGGTGAGGCCCGCCGCCTCGGCGGTCGCCCGCAGCACCGGGGCGAGCTCCGCGATCCCGTCGATCTCCAGGTACGAGCCGTACAGCCGGATCTCGGCGAGCGGTCCGCAGCCGAGCACCGCGGGCCCGCCCTGCCTGCCGGACTCGGTCAGGCTCTCCAGCAGGTACACCTGCTCCGCGCCGAGCCGGTCGCCCAGCCGCGTGTACAGCTCCAGCGGGTCGTGCGGCGGCAGCGGCTCGGTGCCGAGCCGGACGGCGAACGGAGGGTGCGATGGCGCGTCTGGCATCGGAATCCTCATCGTGAATGGCCGGCTGGGTACGGCCGGTGAACCAATGGCCTCCAGTCAATCCGTTCGTCCCGGAAGGCGGTCAGACCAGTTCTGCGGTGCGGGAGCAGGCCAATTCGCGGACGCTTGACCTTCTTTCCGCAGCCGGGCTGCAATGAGCGGGCCAGCGATTTCCGTTCCCATCCGAGGGCCGTGATGAATCGAATTCCGCAGACCGGAGCACCTGCCGCCTGGCGTTCCCTGCCGGCGGCCCAGCAACCGCAGTGGCCGGACCAGGCGGCGCTGCGCGAGGTGGTCGCCGACCTGTCGGCCGCCCCGCCCCTGGTCCTCGCCGAGGAGTGCGACCGGCTGACCGACCGGATGGCCGCCGTCGCCGCCGGCGAGGCCTTCGTCCTCCAGGGCGGCGACTGCGCCGAGACCTTCGGCGGGCTCAGCGCGGACGCGGTCACCGCCAAGCTGCGCACCCTGCTGCAGATGGCGGTGGTGCTGACCTACGCGAGCGGCGTCCCGGTCGTGAAGATCGGCCGGCTGGCCGGGCAGTACGCCAAGCCCCGCTCCCAGCCGGACGAGACCCGTGACGGCCTCAGCCTGCCCTCCTACCGGGGCGACGCGGTCAACGGCCCGGAGTTCACCGAGGCGGCCCGCCGCCCGGACCCGGCGCGGCTGCGGCGGATGTACGAGGCGTCCGCGGTCACCCTCAACCTGGTCCGCGGCTTCGCGGCCGGCGGCAGCGCCTCCCTCTACCAGGCCCACCAGTGGAACCGCGGCTTCCTGGAGGACTCCGCCGAGGCCCGCCGCTACGAGGAACTGGCCGACGGCGTGGACCGCGCGCTGCGCTTCCTGCAAGCCTGCGGCTGCGACCCGGCCGGGCTGCTGGAGGCCGAGTTCTTCGCCAGCCACGAGGGACTGCTGCTGGACTACGAGCAGCCCCTCACCCGCACCGACCCGCGCACCGGCGCGCACTACGCCACCAGCGGGCACCTGCTCTGGGTCGGCGAGCGGACGAGGGGCCTGGACGACGCGCACATCGCGTACTTCGCCGGGATCCACAACCCGATCGCCGTCAAGCTCGGCCCCACGACCACCGCGGACGAGGTCCTCGGCTACGTCGACCGCCTCGACCCCGACCGCCGGCCCGGCCGGCTGACCTTCGTGGTGCGGATGGGCGCGGGCCGGGTGCGCGAACTGCTGCCGCCACTGGTGGAGAAGGTCACGGCGGAGGGCGCCCGGGTCGCCTGGATCTGCGACCCGATGCACGGCAACACCGTCCAGACCGACGACGGCCGCAAGACCCGCCGCTTCGACGACATCCTGGGCGAGGTCGCCGGCTTCTTCGAGGTGCACCGGGAGCTGGGCACGCACGCCGGCGGCATCCACGTCGAGCTCACCGGCGACGACGTCACGGAGTGCCTCGGCGGCGGCGACCAGGTCCGCGCCGAGGACCTGCACCAGCGCTACGAGACGGCCTGCGACCCGCGGCTGAACCACCGCCAGTCCCTCGACCTCGCCTTCCGGGTCGCGGAGCTGATGAAGGCCTGAGAACCGCCCGGGGCGACGGTTGGCCGGATCGGTGCGCGCCGATCCGGCCAACCGGCATTTCCGCGCCGATTCTTCGCCGGTCACCCGGGGCCGCGAACGCCGATCGCAGTCCTTCAGGCGGCGTCTTTTGGGGAGAACTGAATATCGTTGACCCATTGACCGGGCCGTCCTTAGAGTGCCTTGCGATCCTGCGCCTATTCCTCTGGGGGGAGTGGAAACGGTGGGGTACCGACCTGGTTCCGGCATACGCCACGACGGCAGTTCCTCACCCGTGCCCCGGGTCGAGTACCGCATTCTCGGCCCGCTCGAAGCGCTCGTCGACGCCAGGCCGCTGAACCTCGGCGGGATCCGGCAGCAGACGGTGCTCGCCGCGCTGCTCCTCGACGTCAACCGGGTGGTCAGCGTGGACCGCCTGGTCCGCGCCCTCTACGAGGAGGCCCCGCCGGCCACCGCCCGCGCGCAGTTGCAGATCAGCGTCTCCGCCCTGCGCCGGCTGTTCGCCGTGCACGGCCTCTCCGACGTCATCACCACCCACCCGCAGGGCTACATGGTGAAGGCGGCGGACGCCCAGCTCGACCTGCTCCAGGCCCGCGACTCGGTCGGGAAGGCGCGGGCGCTGCGCGACCGGAAGGCGGAGGCCCACGACCGGACGGCGGCGGACCGCGACCGGACGGCGGAGGCCGCCTCCCTCTTCCGGCAGGCGCTCGGCCTGTGGCGCGGCGACCCCCTCGGCGGCCTGCCCAGCGAGTCGATCCGGTCCGCCGCCGGCCAGCTCACCGAGCAGTGGGTCGGCGCCACCGAGGAGTGCATCCAGCTCGAACTCGCGCTCGGCCGGCACGGTGCGGCCGTCGGCGAACTCATCGGCCTGGTCGACGAGTTCCCGTTACGGGAGCGGCTGCGCGGCCAGCTGATGCTGGCGCTCTACCGCTCCGGGCGCCAGACCGAGGCGCTCCAGGTCTACCGCGACACCCGCCAGTGGATGATCGACGAACTCGGCGTCGAACCCGACCCCCGGCTGCAGCGGCTCGAACTCTCCATCCTCGCCGGCGACCCCCGGCTCGACCTGCCCGACGGCCGCCCGACCGCCGCCCACGGCGCCCCGGCCGCCGAACCCGCCGCCGCGCCGCCCGTGGCCCCCGCCGCCCCCGTCACCGTCACCGTCCCGGAGATGCTCCCCGCCGACCTCGCCGACTTCACCGGCCGCGAGCACCTGCTCGCCGGCCTGCGCGAACGGCTGCTGCTCTCCTCGCACGACCAGTCCCGGCTCGCCGTCCCGATCGTCTCCGTCGTCGGCAAGGCCGGGGTCGGCAAGACCGCCGTGGCCGTCCACGCGGCCCACCAGATCGCCGCCGAGTTCCCCGGCGGGCAGCTCTTCGCCGACCTGCACGCCGGGGCCCCCGACAGCGTCGGCCCGGCCCAGGTGCTGGAGCGCTTCCTGCGCGCCCTCGGCGTCAACGGCACCGCCATCCCCGACGGGCTGGAGGAGCGGGCCGAGATGTACCGGGCCCTGCTCGCCGAGCGCCGGGTGCTGATCGTCCTCGACAACGTCGCCACCGAGAGCCAGATCACCCCGCTGCTGCCGGGCAAGCCCACCTCGGCCGTGATCGTCACCAGCCGGCGGCACATCGGCAGCCTCGCCGGAGCCGTCCGGGTGGATGTCGCCACCTTCGACCCCGAGCAGTCCGCGGAACTGCTCGGCCGGATCGCCGGTCCCGCCCGGGTGGCGGCCGAACCGGAGGCGGCGAAGGCGCTCGCCGAACTCTGCGACCACCTGCCGCTGGCGCTGCGCATCGCCGGCGCCCGGCTCGCCGCCCGGCCGCACTGGGAGATCACCGAACTGGTGGAGCGGCTGGAGGACGGGACCCGCCGGCTCGACGAGCTCAAGTACGCCGACGTCGGCATCAGGGCAGGCCTCTCGCTCACCTACGAGAGCGTCAGCGAGGACGCCCGCCGGCTGCTGCGGCGGATCGCCCTGATCGACGAGGGGCCGTTCTCCACCTGGGTCGGCATGGCGCTGCTCGACCTGCCCGAGTACCAGGTCCAGGACCTGATCGACGAACTCTCCGACGCCCAGCTGCTGGACGCCGTCGGCACCGCGCCCGGACGCCACACCCAGTACCGGCTGCACAACCTGGTCCGGGTCTTCGCGCGCGAACGCCTCGTCGACGAGGAGAGCGTCGAGGAGCGGGAGTCCGCGCTGGCCCGGGTGATCGGCTGCTTCCTCTACCTGCTGATCGAGGCGAGGCAACGCGAGTACGGCCGCGACGTGCTGATCCGCGGCCGCGGCACCGCCCTGCACCCGCTGCCCGCCCGGACGGTGGACCGGCTGCTGGCCGAGCCGCTGCGGTGGTTCGCCCGGGAGCGGCCCATGCTCGTGCCCCGGGTCAGACAGGCGGCCATGATGGGCCTCACCGCGCACTGCTGGGAACTCGCCGTCACCGCCGTGACGTTCCTGGAGACCCACGGCCGCCTCGACGACTGGCGCGACACCCACGAACTCGCCCTCGCGGCCGCCCGCAAGGGCGGCGACCGGCTCGGCCAGGCCGCCGCACTGCACTCCCTCGGCTCGCTCGCGCTGACCCGGCAGAACTTCGCCGCCGCCGAGGAGCGCTTCCGCCAGGCCGCCGGGATCTTCACCGACCTCGGCGACGACCTCGGCTCCGCCCTCACCGCCCGCGGCCTCGGCTACCTCGCCCGGGTGGACGGCCGGATCGACGAGGCGACCGCCCACTACCAGGCCGCCCTCACCGTCCTGCGGGCGAGCGGCGGCTCCGTCGCCGTCGCCTACGTGCTGCACAACCTGGCCCAGCTCAGACTCGGCGCGGGCGACGAGGAGGGCGCCGGGGAGCTCCTCGACGAGGCGCTGCGGCTGAGCCGGGAGGGCCGCGGGCGGCGGGTCGAGGCCCAGGTGCTGCACCGGATGGGCCAGAGCCACCTGGAACGCGGCGGCTACGACCGGGCCCTGGAGGCCTTCTCCCGCGCCCTCGACGTCGTCCGGCTGATCGGCGACCACACCGGCGAGATCTACGCCCTGCACGGCATCGGGGCGGCCCGCCACCGGCTCGGCGAGAGCGGCGAGGCCGCCCACGCCCTGCACCGCGCCCTGCTCCTCGCCGAGGGCTCCAACGAGCGGCTGATCATGGGCCGGATCCTCGTCACCCTCGGCGAGTTGGCGCTCGGCACCGGGGAGGCCGACCTGGCGGTCCAGCACCTGCGGCGGGCCCGGCTGGTGTTCCGCCTGATGCGGACCCCCGCCGAGGAGGCCCGCACGCTCGACCTGCTGCGCTCCGCCCGGCTGGCCGCCGGCGACCCGGAGCCCCCCGCGGGCCCGGGTCCACCGTCCTAGTCGGCGATGAAGGCCACCGCGTAGTGGTTCAGTGAGAGGGTGAGGCTCACCCGGTGCCCCGACTCGCCGTCGGAGACCCGGAAGGTGGCCGCCACCTCGGGGTGCACGGTGAACAGGCCGAGCCCGCTGAAGTACCGGTCGACGTCGAACACCAGCCGGTAGAGGCCGCGCCCGCCGTCCGTCCCGCCCCACTCCTCGATCCGGCCGCTCGCGTCCGTTCTGCGCTCGACCACCGGCACCCACTCGTTGTCGACCAGCGACTCCAGTCTCGCGTCGAGGCCGGCGGCGGTGCGCCCGTGGACGCTGTCCAGCGCTTCGACGATGACCCGCGCCATCAGCCCACCCGCCCCGGGCTCGGTAACCGGGCCGGCGGACGTTCCTCGGACGGGATATCTCGCATGAAAACCACTCCTTGCCTCAGTACACGATGCATCGGGAAAAGGGCGCGTCAAGCCTATTGTCAGGGGTCCCGCTATCGGCCCGCCATCGAATGATTATTTGTTCGAAAAGTCTTGACGGGCAGTGATTCCGGACCAGTAAAGTCACCGCTGCCAGCCACAATCCTCCGCCGCCGCACACCGCGACCTCCCGTCCGGTCGCCCGTCCGGCGGCGTTCCCGAAAGAGGCGGAAAATCCATGTCTTCGAAATCCGTCCCCACCGCACGGCGGCTCCGGGTATTCGACTCGACACTGCGCGACGGCGAACAGGCCCCGGGCAACGCGATGAACCCCGACCAGAAACTGGAGCTGGCCCTCGCCATCGAGGCGACCGGCGTCGACACCATCGAGGCGGGCTTCCCCAGCTCCTCACCGCGTGACTTCGAGGCGACCAGACTGATCGCGGGCGCGCTCACCACCGCCAAGGTGGCGACTCTCAACCGGGCCGTCCGCGCGGACATCGAGCTGGCCGCCGAGGCCGGCGGCGTCGACCGCCACCAGGTCCAGATCATGGCCACCGGCAGCGACGTCCACCTGGAGCACAAGCGCGGCCTCACCCGGGCCGAGGGCCTGCACGAGATCATCGACAGCATCCGGTTCGCCCGCGAGCTGGGCTTCACCGACATCACGCTCGGCATCGAGGACGCCAGCCGGGGTAGCGACGACCTGCTGCGCCCGATGATCGAGGCCGGCATCGAGGAGGGCGCCGTCACGGTGGCGCTCGCCGACACCACCGGCTGCCTGCTCCCGGCCGAGTTCGGCGCCCAGGTGGCGCGGGTCCGCTCCTGGATCCCGGACCACATCATCCTGTCCACCCACTGCCACCAGGACCTCGGGCTCTCCCTCGCCAACGCCCTGGCCGGCGTCGAGGCGGGCGCGGACGAGGTGCAGGCCACCATCGCCGGCATCGGCGAGCGCGCGGGCAACACCCCGCTGGAGGAGCTGGCCGCGGTGCTGCTCTACAAGGGCGAGCAGCTCGGCCTGACCAGCCGGCTGCGCACCGAGAAGTTCTACGAGGCCTACCAGCTGCTGGCCCGGATCATCGGAATGTCGACGCCGCGCAACAAGGCGATATTCGGGGAGAACGCCTTCGCCACCCAGGCCGGAATCCACCAGGCCGGAATGCTGCGCAATCCGGTGACCTACGAATACGTCGAGCCGCACAGCTTCGGCCGGGAGCGCGGAATTCTCATCGGCCGGCACTCCGGGCGCAATGTGGTCCGCAACCTGTTCGACCAGATGGGAATCGGCGCCGAGCGCGACCTGCTCGACGAGATCTACGAGACCTACATCGCGGGCCGCGCCGACGGCACCTGCATCGAACTGGGCGAGCTGCGCGGGATCATCGCCGAGCGCCTGGAGCGCACCAGCGAGATGGCGGTGGCCAGCTGATGGGCGGCACCGAGCGCAACCTGATCGAGAAGGTCTGGCAGAGCCACGTCGTCGACCAGGCACCGGGCGAGCCCGACCTGCTCTACATCGACCTGCACCTGCTCCACGAGGCGAGTTCCCCGCAGGCCTTCGACGGCCTCCAGCTGGCCGGCCGCCGGGTCCGCCGGCCCGACCTCGCGCTCGCCCTCGAGGACCACAACGTGCCCACCAACACGCTGCTGGTCAAGGACGCGATGGGCAGCGCCCAACTGGAGCGCCTGCGCGAGAACTGCGAGGAGCAGGGGATCGAGCTGTTCTCGCTCGGCGACGACCGGCAGGGCATCGTGCACGTGGTGGCGCCCGAACTGGGCTTCGTGCGCCCCGGCATGACCGTGGTGTGCGGTGACAGCCACACCTCCACGCACGGCGCCTTCGGGGCGCTCGCCTTCGGCGTCGGCACCAGCGACGTCGAGCACGTGCTCGCCACCCAGACGCTGGCGCTCCAGCGTCCCCGGACGATGTCCGTCGAGTTCGTCGGCGAGCCGCCGGCCGACGTCACGCCGAAGGACCTGATCCTCGCGCTGATCGCGCACATCGGCGCCAACGGCGCCAACGGCTACGCGATCGAGTACCGCGGCAAGGCCGTCGAGAACCTCTCCATGGAGGGGCGGATGACGGTCTGCAACATGAGCATCGAGGCGGGCGCCCGCGCCGGCCTGATCGCCCCCGACGACACCACGCTCGCCTACCTGCGCGAGCGCTGGGACCCGGCCGCCGAGGCCGACTGGGACGAGGCCGTCCGCTACTGGCAGTCCCTGCGCACCGACGAGGGCGCCGCCTTCGACCGCGTGGTCGAACTGGACGTCACCGGGCTCAAGCCCTTCGTCACCTGGGGCACCAACCCCGGCCAGGCCGTCCCGCTGGACGCCGCGGTGCCGGCGCCCGAGACCTTCGCGACCCCCGCCGAGCAGCAGGCCGCACGCCGCGCCCTGGAGTACATGGGCCTCGAACCGGACGTCGCCCTGCGGGACGTCGAGATCAACACGGTCTTCCTCGGCTCCTGCACCAACGGCCGGATCGAGGACCTGCGGGCCGCGGCCGACGTGCTGCGCGGCCGCAAGGTCTCCGACCGGATCACCATGCTCGTCGTCCCCGGCTCGATGGCCGTCCGGGCCCAGGCCGAGGAGGAGGGCCTGGACCAGGTCTTCATCGACGCGGGCGCGCAGTGGCGGCTCTCCGGCTGCTCGATGTGCATGGGCATCAACGCCGACCGCCTCCAGGGCATCCAGCGGGTCGCGTCCACCTCCAACCGCAACTACGAGGGCCGGCAGGGCACCCACGCCCGCACCCACCTGGTCTCGCCCGTCGTCGCCGCCGCCACCGCCGTGGTCGGCCGCCTGGCCGCGCCGACCGAGCTGTGACCGCGCCCGCCGGGCACACCCGCCCGACCCGTTCCACCCGCCAGACCCGCCCGACCGACCGCAGCCAGACCGACCAGCAGGGGGCAGAGGCATGAAGGAGCCGCTCACGGCGCACACCGGACAGGCCGTGGCCCTGTCCCGGGACGACGTCGACACCGACCAGATCATCCCGGCCGAGTTCTGCAAGCGGCTGACCAAGACCGGCTACGCCGACACCCTGTTCGGGCACTGGCGCAAGGAGTCCGGGTTCGTCCTGAACCAGCCGGAACACCAGGATGCGAGCGTCCTGGTGGCGGGCCACAACTTCGGCACCGGCAGCTCCCGCGAGCACGCCGTGTGGGCCCTGCGCGACTGGGGCTTCCGGGCCGTCATCGCCACCAGCTTCGGCGACATCTTCCTGCGCAACGCGCTGAAGAACGGCCTGCTGGCCGTCGCCCTGCCGGTGTCCGTCGTCGCCGACCTCGCCGAACGCGCCCAGGCCGACCCGAAGTTCGAGATCACCGTCGACCTGGAGCAGCTGACCGTCGGCACCGACCTCGGGACCTGGGAGTTCGAGGCCGACCACCGCGCCCGCTGGCTGCTGCTCAACGGCCTCGACGACATCGACGTCACCCTGCGCAAGGCCGACGCGATCGCCGCCTTCGAGCAGGGCCGCCCGGCCTGGATGACCAGCATCACCCGCGGCGCCTTCTCCTCTCCGGACACCGCGAAGCAGCGCCGGGCCTCCTGACGACCGCGCCCCCCGGCGCAGCTCCCAGGGCCGCGCGGCGGTGACCCTGCCCCACGCCCCCGGCCCGGCCGACCCGACCCACAACCGGCCGGCCCCACCCCAGAAACGGTGAGAGACCCATGACCAAGACAGTGACCGTCATCCCCGGTGACGGCATCGGCCCCGAGGTGACCAAGGAGGCCCTGGAGACCATCGAGTCGCTGGGCCTGGACCTCGCGATCGACGTGCTCGACCACGTCAACGCCGACACCTACCTGCGGACCGGGGTCTCCCTGTCCGACGAGGACTTCGAGCGGATCAAGGCGAGCGACTCGGTGCTCTTCGGCGCCATCGGCGACCCCCGCGTGAAGACCTCGGACTACGGCCGCGGCGTCCTGCTGCGCCTGCGCTTCGACCTCGACCTGTACGTCAACCACCGCCCGGCCACCCTGCTCCAGGAGCGGCTGAGCCCGCTGCGCGACGCCCGGACCCGCGCCATCGACGCCGTGATCGTCCGGGAGAACACCGAGGGCCTCTACACCGACATCGGCGGAGTGCTGCGCGGGAACACCGTGCACGAGATGGCCGTCGACGCGGACGTCAGCACCTACATGGGCGTCTCGCGGGTGATGGAGTACGCGTACTCGATCGCCGAGCGCGGCGTCTGCATGGTCGACAAGTCCAACGCCGTCCGGCACGGCGGCCAGGTGTGGCAGCGGGTGTTCCGCGAGGCCGCCGCGAAGCACCCCGCCATCGACTCCACCCACCTCTACGTCGACGCCGCCGCGATGAAGCTGATCTCCGACCCGTCGCAGTTCGACGTGATCGTCACCAACAACTCGTACGGCGACATCCTCAGCGACCTGGCGGCCATGCTGGCCGGCGGCCTGGGCAACGCGGCCTCGGCCAACATCAACCCGGACACCGGGTTCGGCCTCTACGAGCCGGTGCACGGCAGCGCGCCCGACATCGCCGGCCAGGGCATCGGAAACCCCTTCGGCGCCATCCTCAGCTCCGCGCTGATGCTGGAGCGCCTGGGCTGGGCCGCCGAAGCGAAGGCGATCCAGCTGGCGGTCGGCACGGCCGTGGCGGAGGGCGCCTGCACGCCGGACCTCGGCGGCTCCCTCACCACCGAGCAGGTCGGTGCCGCGGTCAGGGCGGCCCTCGCCGCGGCCTGACGGCATGACCCGCCCCCACCCCCCCCCAACCGCCGCCGTGGTCGCCCCACCGACCACGGCGGCCGGGTCCGTTCTCCCCGACACCGCCCGGCGGGCGGGCGGGCGTCCGGAGGCGGACCCAGGCCGCTCAGCCCCAGGGATTGTGCTCGTGCGATTCGCTGACCGCGGTACGGAACGTGGTGTGCTCGATCATCTCGTACGGACTCCAACTCCTGGACGGTGCGGCCGGTCGGCAGCGGTGGAAAGGTTGGCTGAAGCCTGGCAGCCCCGGCCATCGGCCCGCTATCGACGCCCGCCGCCCGGCCGGGCGGCGGGGCCGGCTCGGTAGGATCCTGGCATGGGTGCGCAGGATGAGGCGTGGGACACGGACGCGGCGGAGCGGGCGGTCGCGGTGCTGAAGGCGGTCGCCGACCCGTCCCGGTACCGGCTGCTCTGGGCGCTGACCCGGCGGGAGCTGCCGGTCAGCGAACTGGCGGAGCTGCTGGGCGCGCACGTGGCGGCGACCTCGCAGCACCTGGCCAGGCTGCGGGCGGCCGGGCTGGTCGTCTCGCGCCGGGAGGGCACCCGGATCTTCTACCGGGCCGCCGAGGTGCGCGGCCTGCTGACGGAGGCGGCGCTGATCGCCAACGACCTGCCCGGGCGCGGTGACGGCGGTGACGGCGGCGGTACCGGCCCGGCCGCCGCGACGGCCGAGCAGCCGTTCGCCCGCGCCGTCCGCTCCGCCCGCCGCCGCCCGGCCACCGGTCAGGCCTGATTCCGGCGCTTCAGGCGGTCTCCTCGTCGAGCCGGTACTCCCGCAGGGCGGCGTCGTAGCCGAACAGCCCGGCGTAGCGGCCCCAGTCGGTGGCGGTCTCCAGCTGCCGGTCGACCTGTTCGCTGGTGTAGTGGTGGGCGAGCAGGTCGCGGAAGAAGCCGGCGCGCACGGCGGCGCCGGGGCGGCCGTGCAGGCCGTTGGTGATCAGCCGGACCAGCGGGACGTCCACCGCGGCTTCGGCGAAGATGCTCCGGGACTCCTGGACGTCGGCTCCGGTGAAGGCGGTGCCGGCGTCGGTGAGCAGCAGGTCGTCGCCGTGGATCTCGGCGAAGCCGAGCAGGTCGAGGGCGTCGAGCTGGGGGAGCATGTCGTCGATGTCGAGGCCGAGTTCGTCGGCCAGGTCGGCGAGGTCGCAGCAGCCGCCGCGGTGGGCGATCATCGCGGCGAGGCCGGCGAGGCCGTCCACGCTGGCGGTGGGCAGCGGGGTGTTGGCGACGGTGCGCCGGTCGGGCCGGGCGCCGTCGGCGCGGCCGGGCAGCCGGGTCTCCTTGGGGCGTCCGGTCATGATCCGGTAGACCCGGTCGACGAGTTCGTCGAAGGCGTCGGCGTCGCGGTCGCGGGGCCGGTCGAGGTCGACCTCGACGGTCTCCCGGATGGTGCCGTACGGGCGGGAGCCGAGGACGACGATGCGGTCGGCCATCAGGACCGCCTCCTCGATGTTGTGGGTGACCAGGACGACGGCGCGGGTGGGGAACTGGCCGGACTCCCACAGCTCCAGCAGTTCGCCGCGCAGGTTCTCGGCGGTGAGAACGTCCAGCGCGGAGAAGGGCTCGTCCATCATCAGCACGTCCGGTTCGACGACCAGGGCGCGGGCGAAGCCGACGCGCTGGCGCATGCCGCCGGAGAGCTCCTTGGGGTAGGCGGACTCGAAGCCGGCCAGGCCGATCAGGTCGATGGCCTGGACGGCGGCCTCGGCGCGTTCCCGGGGCGGCACGCCGCGGGCCTCCAGTCCGAGTTCGACGTTCTGCCGGACGGTCAGCCAGGGCAGCAGCGCGAACGTCTGGAACACCAGGGCGGTGCCCGGGTTGGCGCCGGTGAGCGGGGTGCCGCGGTAGGCGACGGTGCCGGAGCTGGGCGGGATCAGCCCGGACAGGCAGCGCAGCAGGGTGGACTTGCCGGAGCCGGAGCGGCCGAGCAGGGCGACGATCTCGCCGGCCCGGACGGTGAGGTCGATGCCGGACAGCACGGGCAGCGCGCCGTCGGCGCCGGCGTAGGCCTTGGTGAGGCCGACGGTCTCCAGCAGGATCTCGCCGTCGGCGGGGGAGCCGGGGAGGTCGGGGGAGCCGGCGGGCGGGAACACGGCGGCGGCGGGCGGCGCGGTGCGGGCGGCGCGCGGGAACGGGAAGCGCATGCGGGGACCTCCGGGGCGGGGAGCGGGCGCGGGTCAGAGCGAGTAGCGGCGCTCGGCCAGCCGGTAGAGGCGGCGCCAGAGCAGCCGGTTGAGGGCGACGACGTACAGGCTCATCACCGCCACCCCGGCGAGCAGGTGCGGGTAGTCGCCGCGCTCGGTGGCCCGCGCGATGTACGCGCCGAGGCCGGTGGCGGTGAGCGTGGTGCCGCCGAAGGTGACGACCTCGGAGACGATGGAGGCGTTCCAGGCGCCGCCGGAGGCGGTGAGGCCGCCGGTGACGTAGGCCGGGAAGATCCCGGGGATGATCAGCCGCCGCCAGCGCTGCCAGCCGCGCACGCCCAGGTCGTCCATGGCCTCGCGCAGGTCGGTGGGGATGGCCATGGCGCCGGCGATGGTGTTGAACAGGATGTACCACTGGGCGCCGAGGGCCATCAGCAGGACGCCGCCGAGGTCGATCGACAGCCCGGTCCGCAGCAGCAGCCAGACGACCAGGGGGAAGAGGAAGTTGGCCGGGAAGCTGGCGAGCACCTGCACCAGCGGCTGGGCGATCCGGGTCAGCCTGGGGGAGAAGCCGATCCGCACGCCGACCGGTACCCAGACCAGGGTGGCGACGGTCACCAGGACGACGACCCGGGCGAGCGTGGCGAGGCCGAGCAGCAGCGGTTCGCCGAACACGCCGAGGCCGGTCGCGCCGTGCAGGTAGCGGCCGAGGTCGACCAGGCCCCAGAGCACCAGGCCGCCGGCGACGGCGGCGAAGGCGGCGTCCCCGGCGCGCCGCCGCCCGGGGCCGACGGCCAGCGGGCGGTCGTCGGTGCCCAGCAGGCGCCCGGCCCGGGAGAGCGCCCGCCACCCCGGGCGCAGCAGCCGGCCGAGCAGTCCGGGCCAGTGGGAGCGGCGCAGCAGGTCCAGCACGACGGAGCGCTGCACCTCGGTGGCCTCGGACTGCTCGTTCTTGAAGCGTTCGGCCCAGGCGGTGAGCGGGCGCCAGAACAGCAGGTTGACGCCGATCACCAGGACGGCCATGGTGGCGATCGCCCAGCCGACCCGGCCGAGGTCGCCGGCGGCGATGGCCGCGCCCGCGTAGGAGCCGACCCCGGGCAGCGCGTAGCGCTGGTTGTCGACGCTGATCGCCTCGGAGGCGACCAGGAAGAACCAGCCGCCGCCGAAGCTCAGCATGCCGTTCCAGACCAGGCCGATCATGCCCGAGGGCAGTTCGACCTTCCAGAACCGCATCCACCGGGTGAAGCGGAACGAGCGGGACAGCTCGTCGAGTTCGGGTGGCAGCGAGACCAGCGAGCAGTAGAAGCCGAAGGTCATGTTCCAGGCCTGGGAGGTGAAGATGGCGAACACCGCCGCGCACTCCAGGCCCAGTACGGAGCCGGGGAACAGGGCGAGGAAGCCGGTCACCGCGACGGTCAGGAAGGCGAGCACCGGCACCGACTGGAGGATGTCCAGGGCCGGGATCAGGACCCGTTCCAGCCGGCGGCTGCGGGCCGCGGCGTAGGCGTAGCCGAAGGTGAAGACCACCGACACGGCGAGCGCGGCGAACATCCGCAGCAGCGAGCGGGCCGCGTCGTACGGCAGCCGGGCCGGATCGGTGTCGACCGCCGCGTTCCGGCCGGTGGAGAACCGGACGGTGGTGCCCTGCCCGACCCGCAGCGCGAGGTAGAGCAGCACCAGGACGGCGGCCGCGACGAGTACGTCCACCCAGGTCATCCGGGCCAGGCGGGCGGCCGTCCGGGACGGCAGTGAGCCCCGGGCGGCGCCCGGGGCCGGCTTCGGCAGGGTCATGGGGTGCACCTCCGGCGCGCACCCGGGGCCCCGGGGTCGGGTGAGGTGCGTGCGACGTCAGCGGGATCGGGACGAACGCCGCGTCCCCCCGGGCCGTCGCGTCAGGCGCGCGGGCGGGCGTGGGGGAGGCGGTCGGTACGGCAGCGCGTACTGGGAGGGTCCTCGCCCATGGCCGCCTCCTCCGGTGGTGTCGTCTGGTGTCGTCCCGCGTTGTCCCGGCCCGTCCTGCGGGCCCCGGGCAGTCTGCTCCTTCGGTACGTCCGTAGGCAAATGGATCCGGGGTTCCTCCGCGCGCCGGCTCAGGCCGTTTCGACGAACTCCAGCAGGTTGCCGACGGGGTCGGTGGTGTAGAAGCGGCGCCCGGGCGGCAGGCTGTCGTCCCAGACCACCAGTGCGCCGAGTTCGGACAGCCGCGAGGCGAAGTCGTCGATCTCGGAGACCGCGATCCCGGGGTGGGCCTTGGTGCTGGGGCGGAAGCGCTCCTCGATGCCGAGGTAGAGCCGGACCCGGCCGCCGTCGGCGGCGAACCAGCAGCCGCCGCCCTCGGTCAGCGGTCGGGGCTTGGGGATCTCCGCCATCTGCAGGACGTCGCCGTAGAAGGCCCGCAGCAAGGCCTCGCTGCCGGGGGGTGCGGAGAGCTGGACGTGGTCGAGGGCCGTGATCACTGCGGCCTCCTGTCGGGAGCGGTGTGGTGCCGGGCCGCGGTGACCAGCAGCCGGGCGGTCGGGGTGGACAGGTCGAGGTGGTGGGCGATCCACTGGGGGTCGTGCCCGTGCGTGGCGAACACCCAGGCGGTGTAGAGCCGGTTCAGGCCCGGGGCGCCGGGCGACAGCAGCAGCGGTCGGACCTGCTCCATCGGGAACCCGTCCAGCGAGCGGGCGCTGAACCACTGGGCGTCGTCCTCGTCGGGGGCGGCGGGTCGGGCGGTGCCGCGCCCGCTGCGGGCGAGCAGCAGGGCGAGGAGCAGCCCGGCCGCCGAGGCGCCGATGAGCACGCCGCAGAGGAAGAGCCTCAGCCGCCCCGGGGCGACGCCGACGGCGATCCCCTGGAGGGTGAGGAGGAGCAGGACGCCGCACAGCGCCGCCCCTCTGCTGGTCCAGGGGAACAGGGCGGTTCTGGTCACGGCGGTGTCCTCCTTCGGTGGGGTGGTGGCCGGCGGGTGATCGGGCCTCGGTCGGTGCGATCGGTCGGCGGTCAGGCGACGCGGGTCAGGCGGGGGTCGTACTTGTAGCCGATCTGGCGGACGGTGGCGATCGCCTCCCGGTGGCCGGGGCCGAGCTTGCGGCGGATCCGGGCTATGTGGGTGGCGATGGTGCGGGTGTCGCCGGTGTCCGGGCGGCCCCAGACCGTCTCCATCAGCTGGCGGCGGGAGTGGACCCGCAGCGGGTTGTCGACCAGGTGTGCGAGCAGCTCGAACTCCAGGTAGGGGAGCGTCAGTTGCTGCCCGTCGACGGTGACGGTGCGCTGTTCGGGGTCCACCACCAGGCCGGTGTCCGGGTCGACGGCGGGCCGGGCGGCCGGGGCGGGGCGCGGCCGCCGGGGCGGGGCGGCGGCGGTGTGGTCCGAGAAGATGGCTTCGAGCCTGGGGTAGCGCACGGCCATGGCGGATGCTCCTTCGGCGGGTCGGTGCGGAGTCGGTGCGAATGGTTGCGAGTCGGTACGGGCCGGTACGGGCCGGTCAGCGGGCGGGGTGCCAGGGGTGCCAGGAGGCTTCCAGCCGGGCGGTGCCGTCCGGGGCCGCGACGGTCCGCCAGCTGGCCCGCAGCCGGACGGGGCGGTCGGCGGAGGCGGCGGCCGGTGCCGGGGCCTGGGCCGTGACGGCGTGCAGGACGGGGCTGTCCAGCGGGCTCTCCGCCAGGCGTCGGCCCACGGCGGCGAGCGCGGCGCGCAGGCGGCCGCGGCCGGCGGACGGGAGGGAGGGGTGGAACGCGGCGACGATGGACATGGCAGGTCACCTCCGTGACAGGACAGCGGGTGGAGGGGGTGCGCGAGGGCGCGGGTGGTGCGGTCGGCGGGGCGTCAGCCGCGCGGCCGGTGGCGGGCGGCGGCGCGGCTGAGGCGGCGCGCGGCGGCCGGCGGGAGGTCCGCGAAGTCGGCGAGCCAGTCCGGGCGGTGGCCCTGGCGGGCCAGCAGGTAGGCCAGGTGCACGCGCGGCTCGTACGCGCAGGCCCGGGTGTTGGGCGTGCCGGAGTGCGGGCAGGCGCCGGGGTCGTCGAGGCGGTAGTTCCTCTCGACGCCGTCGTGCAGGGCGAGGCGGACGCGCGGGCAGTGGTGGTGAAGGGCGGTGCGCATGGCCGTACTTCCTTCCTTCCCCGGGTGCGGGGCGGTCGAGGTTTCCGGGTCGGGGCCGGGGCGGCGGTACTGTCGGGCGCCGCCCCGGCGGCGGCTCAGTGGTTGAGCGCGGTCTGGACGATCTTGATGATGACCATCACCATCGCGACCAGGAGGTAGGCGCGCAGGGCGCCCATGCCGACCTTGCGGGCGGTGGACATGACCGGCTTGCCGAGGGTGTCCAGCGGGGGCATCCGCCACTCCTCGCGGCCGGTGCGGTCGATCGGGTCTTCCTTGGTGGCGGTGCGGCCGAAGGTGAAGAAGTATCCGGCGACCAGGACGCCGACCACGCCGCAGCCGGCCATGATCCACAGGATGGCCTGCGAGCTGATGTCGGGCCAGACCACGGCGGCGGTCAGGAT
>NZ_JBEOUK010000020.1:0-132076 GCF_040304045.1 Kitasatospora sp. NPDC094016 | reverse complement strand
CGCCGGCCTGCGTGGTCAGGGTCTTGTCGCGGTGGCCGTTGCGCCAGGTGGTACGGGCTGTGGTGTGCTCGCCCGGTTCGGCCCCGATCCGGGCGGTCGCCTCGGCCTCGATCAGCTCCTGCAGGAGCCGCTGGGCGAGGGTCCTGATCAACTCGATTCCGTCTGCCGTACGCAGTGACTCCATGAGGCGGAGTAGGTCAGACTGGGACAAGGCCATCGCGCACCTCTCACTCAACGAGCATGCCTACTCGGAGAGTTGCGCGATGGCTCCTTCATGACCAGGGGTTACGCCAAGATCCCTGCTACACCACTCGGCGGGACGCCATCTTCGGGTCGGCCCCGCGCTCGCGGGAATTGCTCCGCCTGGAAAAACTCGTTCACGGGGGACTCCAGGTCGGCCCCGCGCTCGCGGGGATTGCTCGGCTCCGGGGCGGGCGCGGGCGGGGCCCGTGATGCCGGCCCCGCGCTCGCGGGGATTGCTCTTCTGACCCCGGCCGTTGGTGTTAGATTTTCCGGCCGGCCCCGCGCTCGCGGGGATTGCTCCTCGATCGTGGCGTCGTCCGCCAGGTAGCCAGCGCCGGCCCCGCGCTCGCGGGGATTGCTCCCAATGTGTGGACACGCCAGCGGTTCACCCTTGGTCGGCCCCGCGCTCGCGGGGATTGCTCCCGCGCGGGCCGGCACACGGCCGGTGATCGCGGGTCGGCCCCGTGCCTGCGAGGTTGCCAGCATCAGGAGGATCTTGGTCGGCTCGTTTCTCGGACGACGGCTCCCGGCCCTCCCGGTGGTCGAGGGTGATGCCGTCGTCGGTGAAGACCAGGACTTTGCGGTTCTCCTCCGCCCAATGCGCCACGTCCGCGTGGTCCTTGGTCGGATCACGCCATTGCGTTCCACTGGTCCTGGCGCTCGGTCAGTCACGGGCCCGGATCCGGAGCACGGCGTGATCTCTGCGGAGTTGTCCAGGTCTTCGAATGAGTCTGCAATCACGGCTTCTTCGACAGCCCGTGCCGGGTTGCCGAAGCCGTCATGTCCCCAGCGGGAATCCCCCCTCCGGACCCCGTGGCTCCGGAGGGGGGATTCGAGGGGCCCGCCGGGCCGGCCGTGGGGGAGATCACGGCCGGGCCGATCATGCGGGGGGGGGGGATCAGTGCGGGAGGTTCCACTTCTGGTTGTCGGCGCCGTTGCAGTCCCAGATGCCGAGCTGGTTGCCGTTGTTGGTGGCGAAGCCCAGGTCGTCCAGGCAGCGGCCGGACTGCGGGTTGAGCAGCGAGCCGTCGGACTGGGCCTTCCACTGCTGGGCGCCGCTGCCGTTGCAGTCGTAGAGCTGGACCATGGTGTGGTTGGCGGTGTTGCCGCCCTGCACGTCCATGCACTTGCCGAGGGCGCGGAGCGTCCCGTCCACGCCGACGGTCCACTTCTGGGCGTTCGTGCCGTTGCAGTCGTAGATCTGGACCGCGGTGCCGTTCTTGTTCTCGCCGCCCTGGACGTCGACGCACTTGCTCGCGTAGCCGCTGATCTGGCCCTGCGGCCCGGCGACCGGCGGCGGCACCGTCCCGAGGAAGACGACCTGCGGGAACGTGACGGTGTCGCCGAAGTTGCACATGGCGGTGCTCACCCCGCTGCCGACGACGGCTGCGCCGATCGCCATGCGCATGTACGGGCCGGTGTTGTTGACGTAGTACTGGCACTGCGCCTGCACGCGCCAGATCTGCAGGGGGCTGATGCCCGAACAGGTTCCGATGACCTGGCCGCCGCCGGCGGCCAGGGCGGTGCACCCGCCGGCCAGCGCGGCGCTCGAACTCGCTTGCTCCGCCTGGGCGGTGACGGGCGCGGCCTGGCGCACGGTGGTGGACGCCGCCTGGGCGGCGGCGGGGACGGTGAGTGCCGCGGCGGAGGCCAGCAGCGTGGTCATCATGACAACAGCGGTACGGCGCATGAGGGTTGGGCCCTTTCCGTGGTGACAGGGTGATGGCACTGCTCAGATGTTGCGCAGGTTTGGTCATGAGCATTGCAGTGCCGCCTGGGGCCGTCAACGGATGTGGGCCGACGAGATGTCGCCATTCACCTCAGCTCATCCGCGACCTGCTCGTTCCCGCCGGGCGGGAACCGGAAAGGAGCCGAGAAGGAGCCGGATGGGAGCCGAACAGGGTCCGGATTCGGCCGAATTGACGCGATCTCAGCCCAGCGCGCGGTCGAGGTTGAAAGCCGCGCTGATCAGCGAGAGATGGGTGAAGGCCTGCGGGAAGTTGCCGAGTTGCTCGCCGGTCGGGCCGATCTCCTCGGCGAACAGCCCGAGGTGGTTGGCGTAGGTGAGCATCTTCTCGAAGGCGAGCCGGGCCTCCTCCAGGCGGCCCGCACGGGCCAGCGCCTCCACGTACCAGAAGGAGCAGATCGAGAAGGTGCCCTCGGAGCCGCTCAGGCCGTCCGGGCTGGTGGCCGGGTTGTAGCGGTAGACCAGGGAGTCGGAGACCAGGCCCTTAGTGAGCGCGTCCAGGGTGGAGAGCCACTTGGGGTCGGTGGGCGAGATGAACTTGGCCATCGGCATCATCAGCAGCGAGGCGTCCAGCTCGCCGTCGTCCAGGGACTGGACGAACGCGCCCAGCTCGCTCGACCAGCCGCGCCGCATGATCTGGTGGTAGATCGCGTCCCGGGTCTGCCGCCAGCGCGGCAGGTCGGCCGGCAGGCCGCGGCGGTTCGCCATCCGGATCGCGCGTTCCAGCGCCACCCAGCACATCAGCCGCGAGTACACGTAGTTCCTGCGGCCCCCGCGGGTCTCCCAGATGCCCTCGTCGGGCTGGTCCCAGTTCTCGCAGAGCCAGTCCACCACCATGCCGACGTCCTCCCAGCCGTCGCTGCTGATCGGCTGCCCCCACTTGTCGTACAGGTAGATGGAGTCGATCACGGCTCCGTAGATGTCCAGCTGGAGCTGGCCGGTGGCGGCGTTGCCGATCCGCACGGGTGCGGAGCCCAGGTGGCCCTCCAGGTGCGGCAGCGCGTACTCGGGCAGCTCGGTGCGCCCGTCGATGCCGTACATGATCTGCAACGGGCCGTTCGCGGCGGTGTCGCGCGTGCGCTCGAAGAGGAAGCCCATGAACGCCTTGGCCTCCGAGGTGAACCCGAGGCGCAGCATGGCGTAGATGCAGAAGGCGGCGTCGCGGACCCACATGTACCGGTAGTCCCAGTTGCGCTCGCCGCCGACCTGTTCGGGCAGGCTGGTGGTGGGTGCGGCGACGATCGCGCCGGTCGGCGCGTAGGTGAGCAGCTTGAGCAGCAGGGCGGAGCGGTGGACCATCTCCCGCCACCGCCCCTGGTAGCGCGACCGGGCCAGCCAGTGGCGCCAGAACCGGACGGTCGCCTCGAACTGCTCCTCCGCCTCGGCGCGCGGACACGACCGGGCCGGGACGTCGTCGCCGATCTGGTCGAGGGCGAACACGACGGAGTCGCCCTCCAGGAGCTTGAAGTGCGACCACACGTCCAGTCCGTCGGTCTCCAGCGGTGCGGTGGCGGTCAGCGCGAGGGTGAGCGACGGGGAGCGGAAGACCGCGACGTGGCCTTCGAGGGACACGGTGTGCACCTCGGCACCGTAGCCGAAGCGCGGGGCGATCCGCGCCCGGAACGGGAGGACTCCCCGGACGCAGATGAGCCGCCGGATCAGTCGGTGCCGGGCCACCTCGGGCGACTCGTCGGCCACGGGCATGAAGTCCTGGATCTCCGCCACGCCTTCCGCGGCGAAGAAGCGCGTGATCAGCACGTTCGTGTCGGGGAAGTAGAACTGCCGGGTGCGGGTCGGGACGTCCGCGGCCAGCTCGAACGATCCGCCCCGGTCCGCGTCGAGGATGGCCCCGAACACGCTGGGCGCGTCGAAGCGCGGGCAGCAGTACCAGTCGATGGTGCCGTTCGTGCCGACCAGGGCGGTCGTCCGGAGGTCGCCGATCAGGCCGTGTTCGGAGATCGGCAGGTACCGGTTGCTTTCCGCCTGCTCGAACCCCGTCGTGTCGAACGCCATGCCGACCTCCCTGCCGCTGTGGCGCGGGCTTGGAGACGAAGCCTTCCCAGCCATGGTAGATCGCCGTCGGCGTGAGGGTCGGGCCGAGCACCGGCCGGGCCTCGCGGGCCCCGGCCGGCACAGGCCCGGCCGGTGCGGCTTCCGCCGTGGGCGCGGCCCCTCCCGTCCCGGCCGGACGCGAGGGGCCACGCCCCGTGGTCAGCGGGTGACGCTCCAGACCAGGCTGCGGGTGAGCGCCGGGGTCAGGGCAGGGTCGATGACGGACGAGGTGGGGTCGTTCGCGACGGCCTTGAGCTCGTGGGCGGCGGGCTTGGGGCCGGTGGGGCCGAGGTCGGAGACGGCGATCGTCTTGCGGTCGCGCAGGGCCGTCACCTCCTTGCCGTCGAGGTACCACCGCAGCTTGGTGCCGGAGACCGGGAGGTCGACGGTGAGGTGGTCGGTCGCGGTCAGCCGGGTGGTGACGGGCGTGGCGCTGGAGAGGGTGGAGGCGTGCCGGTAGAAGCCGGCGATCATCGCCTCGCGGCCGGGGAGGTTGAACTCCCGCCCGAGGGAGCGCATCACGGAGTTGTCGGTCGGCCGGTTCAGGCCGGACGGGTAGTTGCTGCCGCCCTGGTAGGCGCCGACGGTGCCGCCGTCGGGCGAGGTCTTGCCGAGCCAGCGGTACCACTTGGTCTTGTCCTGGCGCATCCGGTCGGCGCTCAGGGTGGTGATGTTGGGCTGCCCGGGCTCCGCGCCCTTGTAGGGCCCCGCCCCGTCGGCCCAGTACTCGTCCGCGAGCTTGCCCAGCGAGTGGCCGGTCTCGTGCACCGCTATCTGGCCGGACGCGCTGTTGCCGCCCGCGACGGTGGCGATGCCCTCGTACCCGAGCGGCGACTGGGTGCTGCCGTAGCCGGCGCCGCCGTACTTGGCGGTGTTGGCGACGACGATCACGAGGTCGGCCTGTGGGGCCTTGGCGGCGTAGGTGTCGACGGCCTTGGTGTCCACGCAGAGCAGCCGCTCGATGGAGTTGCACCAGAAGTGCGAGCCGAGGGCGGTCTTGCGGACGGTGTTCTGCTTCGGGTCCCCGGAGACGCCCGACTGTTCGGAGACGGCGCCCACGGCCCACACGTTGAACAGCTTGCGGTAGGTGGCGTAGGGCTCGACGGCGCTGATGTCCTTCCACTTCGCCGCGGCGTCCTTGCGGAACTTGTCCTGCTCCGAGGCCGTGTAGCCGTCGCCGATCATGACCACGTCCAGCTTGCTGTCCGTGCTCCCGTTGTTGACGACCTTCGTGACGGCGCCGTCCCCGGCGGCAGCCGCGGCGGCGGCCACGCTCATGGATTGCTCGGCGACGAAGGGGGACGCCGCAGGGACCTTGGTCCGGCTGATGGCGCCGTCCTCGGCGAAGACCTCGACGTCCTGGCCGCCCGGGAAGGCGTCCGGGGAGTCGGCGATGGCGACCGGCTCCGACGGGGCGGCGGCGGCCGGGCCGACGCCGACGGCGAGGGCCGCCAGCGTCGTGACGCCGGCCAGGAGGACCGAGGTGAACCTGCTGTTGCGCAAGGGAGTTTCTCCGAAATCGACGGGCAGCGAGGGCCGGTGGCGAGCTTTCCCGCACGGGACGTACGCGCAGTACCGCGCCGTCCCGTGCCGCGACACCGCCACCCACCACCAACACGGCCACACGGGGCCGGAGCTGACGTGGTGACACCGCCCGCTCGTCACCTCACCGGTGGATACGTCCGGCTGCCCACGAACGGTTCACACCGACTGCCGCCACGGTGGTGACGGCGTTCCTGAAGTGGTCGACGACGGCCAGGGGGCCGTCGACGCCCACTCCTGCGATGCCTCCTGTACGCAGCCGGCCGGAGGGGGGAAGCCCGGGCCCGGTCACGAGTAGTCCCCGCGCGTGGCACGGGACTTGAGCACACGCCCGGCCCGGGCTGTCGCGAGCACGACCGGCGACAGCCGAGTGGCCAGGTTCCTGGCCAGGATGCCGCCGCGGCCGGCCGGGACGAGCAGCGCGAAGGCCGCTCGTACGGACTGCCGGGCCTGGTCCACCAGCCCCCGGTGCGCGGCCTCGTAGCGGGCCAGGGCCGCGCGGTGGTCGGCGGGATCGGCGGCCAGGGCATCGGCCAGGCTGTAGGCGCCCGCCATGGCCAGGCTGGAGCCGCCGCCGAAGAGCGACACGCAGGACGCGGCGTCGCCGAGCAGCGTGACCCGGCCCCGCGACCACTGCGGCAGCCGGACCTGGCTCACCGCGTCGAAGTACAGCTCCTCGCTCTCGCGCACCTGCGCCAGCACCTCGGGCGCGCGCCAGCCCATCCCGGCGAACGCGGCGGTCAGCAGTCGCCGGTGCTGCTCGGTGTCGCGGTGGTCGAAGTCCGGCACGGCGGCGGACCGGACCATGAACGCGGCCAGCGGCCTGCCGCATCCGGGATGCACGCAGAGGGCGCGGCCCGGCGCGTTGTGGATCGCCACTTCCCGCAGGTCGCCCGCCGCCCCGGCCAACGGCATGGTGGCCACGTACATCCCCAGGTGGCGGACGAACCCGGGCTCCGGGCCGAAGGCCAGCCGGCGGACGGCGGAGTGCAGGCCGTCGGCGCCGACCACCAGGGCGAAGCGGCGGGGGCGGCCGTACTCGAAGGTGACGTCGACACCCGCCTCGTCCTGGCTCAGGCTCGCGATCGAGTCGCCGAACACGAACTCGGCGTCGTCCCGGCTCGCTTCGTGGACGATCGCGGCGAGATCGCCGCGCGGCAGCTCGACCGTGTCGGCCCAGGCCGCGCCCGACAGGCCGCGCAGGTCGATCCTGCCCACCCGGCGGCCCGCGGCGTTGTAGAAGCCCACACCGGTCACCTGGGTGGCGGCCGCACGGAGGCGGTCCCCGATCCCCATCCGCTCGGCGACCTCCATGGCGCGTCCGGCGACATCGACCGGGCTGCCGCTGGAGCGCACGGCCGCGGCCCGCTCGACCACGGTCGGCTGGAAGCCGTGGCGGGCCAGCCAGTAGGCGAGCGTCGGTCCGGCGATGCCGGCCCCGGAGATCAGCACGGTGCGATCGGCCGTCTTGGTCGAGGCGTTCACGGACACTCCTTCTGTCATCGCCTGATCGCGTGTCATCGCCTGATCGCGGTCGGGCCGACTCGCGGCAGCCGTCACCGGTCAGCGGTCGCGTCGGCGCTCCCGGACTGACCATCGGTCAGTAATTCGACGCTACGCCCTGACCGCCGGTCAGGCAAGGGGCGGCGACCAGGACAGGGCCTAAGCTCCCCCCATGACTGCCGAGAACCCCGACACCCGGGCACGGATCCTTGCGGTGGCCCTGGAGGAGTTCGCCGCGCACGGCTACCACGCCACCTCGGTACGCGGGATCGCCGAGCGGGTGGACGTGACGAAGGCCGCGGTGCTCTACCACTTCCCCAGCAAGGCGGACATCCTCGGCGCGCTGATCGAACCGATGCTGGACGACCTGGACGCCGCGCTGGCGCCCACTGGCCCGCCGGATCCGGCCGCAGCCCGCTGGGCGGCGATCGAGGGGCTGCTCGACGTCTGGCTGCGCCACCGCGCCCTGCTGCGGATGAGCCTGTACGACGCGGCTCCGGGCCTCTCGGGCCCGGGCTTCACGCGGTTCCGCGACGGGATGATGCGCGCGAACGTCCTGGTGGCGGGGCCCCACCCGGACTTCGTCGCCCGGGTGCGCGCCGCCCAGACGATCGCCATGCTCTCCGACCCGGTGATCCTGCTCGCCGACGCCCCGCCCGAGGACCTGCGCGCCTGCATCCTGGCCGGGGCGCACCGGCTGCTGGACGGCCCTGAACCCCCCGCCGCGGCCAGCCCGGGACGCGTCGGCGGTGAGCGGCGCGGCCGGCCGAGCGCGATGAGCCCGGCGATGGTCGACACCGCCCGGCGCCTGCACGCGGCCGGCCGCACCGCCGAGCAGATCGCGGCAGAGCTCGGAGTCTCCCGGGCGACGGTCTACCGCCACCTGCCGACGTAGCCGGAGAGACCGGGGCGGCCGCCGGACAGCGGCTAATAATGAGACTTCATTGAGACGCCGAAGGTCGTCTCGGCGGTGGTGCCGGTCGGGCAGGCGCGGGAAGTCTCCACCCCGCCGGTGCTCCGGGTCTCACGGTGCGTCACGCGCCGCTGGCCTCCTCGATGCCCGATCTCGCGGCGGCGTCCTGCTGTTGACGGGGCAGAGCGACTGGCCCCGTCCCGGAACGGGCGCCAGGAGCGCGGATGAGGCGCCGCACGAGCGGGTTGACGGGCAGGGTCGCGGCGAAGGCGGTGACGAGGAGAACGGTGAACAGCCGGTCGCCGATGATGCCCAGGTCACGGCCCAGGGTCAGGATGAGGACCTCGCTGAGGCCCTTGGTGTTGAGCAGGACCGCCACGGTCGTGGCCTCGCCGCGCGGCACGCCGATCAGCCGGGCACCCAGTCTGGCGCCGGCGAACTTGCCGCCCCAGGTGACGACCAGGAACACCACCACCGCGACCAGGCTTCCGAAGCCCAGCCCGCCGATGTCCACGGACAGCCCGGTGAGCGCGAAGAAGACCGGCACCAGCAGCGCCCCCGCGTGGCGCAGCGGCGCCTCGACGGCGTGCCGCAGTTCCTCGGCGGCGTCGCGCGGCATGGCCAGCCCGAAGGCGAAGGCGCCGATCACGGCGTGCATGCCGAGCCACGAGGTGGTCCACGCGGACAGCAGGATCCCGCTGCCGAGGGTCAGCAGGACGAGCAGGGGATGTCCGTCGGCGCGGGTCGGCCGGCGCAGCAGGCGCCGCAGCAGCGGGCGGACCACGAACGCCATGGCCGCCGCGTAGCAGGCGAGTTCGGCGAACGCGAGGAGGACGTGGTCCGAGCCGCCGCTGCGGGCCGCGGAGGCGATGCAGGCGACGCCGCACCACGCGGTGATCTCGGTGAGCGCCCCGCAGGCCGTGGCCATGGCCCCGGTACGGGTCGCCTGCAGCTGGTTCTCCCCCACGATGCGCGCGAGCACCGACAGCGCGCTGGCGGACAGCGCGATGCCCAGGAACACGGCCAGCAGCACGGGGGACGCGTCCGTACCGATGAGGCGGGGCCACCTGGCCGCGAGGACGGCCGCCAGGGCGACCGCGAGGGCGAAGGGCACGGCGACGGAGGCCGCGGTGACCGCCACCACGGTGCGGACCCGCCCGTTCAGCTGCTTCAGGTCGAGCTCCCACCCGGCGGCGAACATGAAGAGCGCGATGCCCAGTTGGGCGATCACCGACAGGTGCTCACGGACCTGGGGCGGGAAGAGGACGTGCGGGAGGTCGCCCGGCAGCAGTCCGAGGACGCTCGGCCCCAGGATCACCCCGACCGCGATCTCGCCGACCACCACGGGTTGGCGCAGGCGGGTGCGCAGCGGCGACAGGGCGAGTCCGATCAGCAGGATGGTCGCGATGTCGGCCAGCGCGGTCGAGGAGGAGCCTTCCATGGTCGTGCGCCTTCCTGGGAACGGGGACGTGCGCGGCCCGGGGGCGCGGCCCCTGCATTATCGGGAAGGGCCCGTTCGTCGACGTAGCGTTCCCCGCGTGTCGCGGGCGCGCGGCTCCTCCCCCGCGCCCGCGACCCGGACCTTCACGCCCTAGTTGGTGCCGGCGGTCAGCTCGCTGAACAGTTTGTTTGCCGACTCGGAGGCGAACTGGCGCTGGAGCTCGGCGCGGGCGATCTGCTTCTTGAACTCGCCCTCGTAGCCGGTGAAGCCCGCGTTGTGCATGGTGTCGGTGATCCACGTCGCGAACGCCTGGTAGTTCCAGATGTGTGGCAGGCAGGTCTGCGAGTAGCTGTCGAGGAGGCCGGAGTCGCCCTCCTTGGCGTGGCGGATCACTGCGCGGGCGAAGACCTCGGTGTCGTGCAGAGCGAGGTGGATGCCCTTGGCGCTCATCGGCGGCACGATGTGCGCGGCGTCGCCCAGGAGGTAGAGGTTGCCGTAGCTCATCGGGTCGAACACCACACTGCGCAGCGGAACGATCTGCTTGGACAGGATCTGCCCGCGCGAGGGCGGCGTGCCGAAGCGGGCCTCCAGCTCGCTCCAGATCCGCTCGTCCGGCCACTGCTCGGGGGTGTCGTCGACCGCGCACTGCAAGTAGATCCGGCTGGCTTCGGGGCCGCGGGGGATCATCCCGGCCAGTCCCAGTTCGTGGATCGCCATGCCCGAGGGCTTGGTCTCGGTGGCGGCCAGGACGCTGAGCCAGGAGTAGCCGTACTCGTGGGAGTACTCGGTCAGCGCGGAGGCCGGGATGGAGCGGCGGGAGACGCCGTGGAAGCCGTCGCAGCCGGCGATGAAGTCGCAGTCGACGGCTCGCGCCGCACCGTCGGCGTCCCGGTAGCGCACCACGGGTTGGCCCTGGGTGAGGTTTTCCAGGGTGACGTCTGCGGCTTCGTAGCGCAGGTCACCGCCCTCGCGGAGGAAGACCTCGGTGAGGTTGCGCACCAGGACCTGCTGCGGGCAGTACAGGCTCTCGTTGTCGTCCTCGTCCACGTCGATCGGCATCGCGTGGCCGTCGATGTAGAAGTCGCCCTCGCTGTACGGGATGGGGTCGCCTGCGAGGACCTCCTCCAGGCCCCATTCGCGGAGGAGGCGCACGCCGAAGGTGTCGATCGTTCCGGCGCGCTGGCGCTTCTCGACGTAGGCGCGAGGGTGCTTCTCCAGCACGACGCAGTCGACGCCGTTGCGCAGCAGGAAGTTGCCGAGAGTCAGACCGGCGACGCCGGCCCCGATGATGACGACGGCCGTGTCGTCGTGTGTCTCAGTCATGCGTGCGAGCCCTTCATGATCCGTGCAGTGGTCGGTACGCGCCGAGCGCGTACGTCGCGGCGGCGGCCGTGAGGTCGGAGGGCCGGCGCTCGCTCGCTGTCCACTATGGAAGACCCGGCGGGCCGCGAACCACTGGTAAGTCGACACCCGATACCGGAAACCCGCCAAGCTGGCTCTGGCGTCGCGCGCTGTGCACCTGACCAGCGCGAACCGCCCGGGTGGGGGCTAGCGCGCGTGGAAGCGCAGGCCGGCCTGATAGCGGCCGGGGGTCTGGCCGACGACTTCGGTGAAGGCGTCGATGAAGGTGGACGGATTGGACCATCCACACGCGACCGTGGTCTCCGTCACCGTCATCCCGTCGGTCAGGTGCGCCAAGGCGTGGTGGATGCGCAGCGTGGTCCGCCAGCGGTGGAAGCTCATGCTCAGCTCGGCGTGGAACAGGCGGCTGAGCGTGCGCTCGCTGGCTCCCACCGCCTGGCCGAGCTCGGCCAGAGTGCAAGGCCGGGCGGGGTCCGCGCGCAGCAGGTCGGTGGCGGCGCGCAGCCGGTCGTCGCTCGCTTCGGGAAGGTGGAGGGAGGTCTCGGCGGCGTCGGCCAACTCGTCCACGATCACGGCGAGCAGGCGCCGGTGGGCGCCAGGCCGCCGTTCCGGCTCGTCGGTGAGCGCCAGAAGGGCCTCGCGCAGCAACGGGCTTACCGCGAAGACGCTGGGGTGATCGATGAGCACGGCGCACAAGTCGAGTGGGACGGACACCAGCCGTACGTCGGTCTGCCCGTAGAAGCGGTGCGAGTGGGCAAAGCGCGGAGGCGTCCAGGTGATCCGGTCCGCCGGGGCGACCCACGTGCCGCGCTCCGTCGCCGTGACCAAGGCGCCCGCGGCGGCGTAGACCAGCTGACCGTGGACGTGGCTGTGTGGATCGAGCTGAAAGCCGTGCGGCAGCCAGCCACCGCCTTTCAGGATCTCCTCGTCTGCATCGGCGGGCAGCGGTGAAGTATGGCGGGTTGTCGGCATCAGGCGTCAGTTTACCGGTGGTCTCGCGCAGAGCGTCGCGCCGACAGTGGTCGCATGACCACGGTGACGCTCAAGTCCCGTCCCCGGTGGAGGTAGCGGTGGCCTCCCGGATCCAGCG
Organism: Kitasatospora sp. NPDC094016; assembly: GCF_040304045.1. NCBI lineage: Bacteria > Bacillati > Actinomycetota > Actinomycetes > Kitasatosporales > Streptomycetaceae > Kitasatospora > Kitasatospora sp. NPDC094016. Next base: position 120,183 of record NZ_JBEOUK010000020.1, on the reverse strand, counting down.
CCCGCGCAAGCGGCGGATGCTGTCGTTGACCGTGCAGGGAAGCGAGCGGCCCAGTCCGCACTTCATGACCGTCACGCTCGGCGGCGAGGACGTCCAGCACCTGGAGCGGGCAGGCTTTGTCGCCTTCCCCGCCGCCGCATGGGGCGCCTTTGCCGCGGCCGTTCGCCAGGGGGAGTTCCCGGCTTGGCGCACCCGGGCCGGGCCGGTCAGTCGTGGGGGCGGGCCAGCAGGGCGGCCGAGTTCGGGTCGCCGACGAAGGTCGCGGCCACTCCCTTGACCACGGCCAGCGCGGCCGGCAGTGCCGCCACGGCCGCCGCCTTGAACGCGCCGATCGACGTCAGGTCGAATCCGTCCGCCAGCAGCAGGCCGAGGAACGCCACGGCGTAGGTGGCGACGGTGCGTTCGGCCAGGTCGATGATGAACTTCCGCATGGTCGGGACTCCTTCGCGGTGAAGGTGCAGAGGTACACGGGGGGCGCTCGGAATCGCCGTCCCCGGTGTACACGTTCACGCTGTCGAGTTCCGACGACGGGCTCGGCGGTCCAGTCCGGTGCCCCGCACACGCGTGGTGTGCGGGGCACCGGCTCCAGGGTCACCCGGGCGTCACAGCCCGGCCGTCACCCTTCGTGCAGGGCCCACTTGCTGCTGTCGACCTTCGCCGTGCCGGGCAGCGCGATGAGTTCGGGTTTGAACAGCGGTGGTACGCCCATCGCGGGCTCCCAGGTGGCCAGCTTCTCGTCCTGCGGGACCTCGATCCGCCGGTCCGCGGTGAGGTCGGCGACCACCTTCAGGAGCAGTCGCACGCCGAGCGGTGCCAGGTGGTCGCGCCACAGGCTCTGCGCGGTCGAGCCCGGGGGCACGAACAGGTGCTCCTGGGCGGCGAGCGGGCCCGCGTCGGTGCGTTCGGTGAGGTGGTAGACGCTTCCGCCGGTCACCTTGTCGCCGTCGCGGATCGTCCACCGGATGGCGTCCCGGCCGCGGTGCAGCGGCAGCAGGCTGGGGTGGTAGCCGATGGTGGCGACGGCGGCCCGGGCGCGGGTCTGGCGGCCGAGGAAGGCGTGCGAGTGGGCGGCGACGATGATGTCGACCCCGTCCGGGATGTGCCGCGCGCGCAGTTCGGCCGAGTCCGTCCACGGGACGTCCTTGTGGTACGCCCAGGAGCGCAGGCGGTCCCAGCACATCGCGTCGCCCTCGTCGGACTTGCCCTTGCGCAGCCGGGGGGCGGCCGCGCCGACGATCTTGTGCCCGTCGTCCAGCAGGGCTTCCGCGACCGCGACCGCGAATCCCCCTTGTCCTGACATGTAGATGTTCATCCGGATCAGTCGACCTCTTTCAGTCCGCGGTGGTCGGGCTCGAACCGCACCGGCATCGTGGAGAACCCGGTCAGGAAGTTGGACCGGATCCGCAGCGCCTCCTCGGTCTGCTCGAACCCGGTGGTGAAGTCCCGCAGGGCTGTGAGCAGTTCGGCGATCTCCACCTTGGCCAGGTACGAGCCGACGCAGAAGTGCGGGCCGTAGCCGAAGGCCAGGTGCTTGTTGGGGGTGCGGCCGAGGTCGAACTCCCCGGGCCGGGCGAAGACCCGTTCGTCCCGGTTGCCGGAGGCGTGCCAGAGCGTGACGATGTCGCCCGGGCGCAGCCGTACGCCGTGCAGTTCGGTCTCCCGTACGGCGCTGCGCCCGAAGTGCATCGTGGGCGAGGCCCAGCGCAGCACCTCGTCCACGGCGGTCTCGACCGCGACCTCGCCGTGTTTGAACCGCCGCCACTGCTCGGGCCGGGCGGCGAGCGTGTGGACGCAGTCGATCATCGTCAGCCGGCTGGTCTCGTCGCCGCCGATGATCAGGCTGTAGCAGTTGAGCACGACGTCCTCGTCGGACAGCGGCACGCCGTCGATGGAGCTGGCGATCAGCATGCTGATCACGTCGTCGCCCGGGGACTCGCGCCGTTCCTCGACGACGTCCAGGAAGTACATCAGGATCTCGTTGCGGGCCATCTCGGAGTCGACGGCGTCGACGTCCTCGTCCTCGGCCGACAGCGCGGTCTTGGTCAGGCTGAGCAGGTAGTCCCGGTCCTGCTCGGGCACGCCGAGCAGGTTCGAGATCGTGGTCATCGGGATCCGGCTCGCGATCTCCTCGGCGAACTCGCAGCCGCCGGACTCGACGGCCTCGCGGATCCACTGCCGGGTGTTGGCCCGGACCGTCCGCGCGACCTCGTCGAGCACCCTCGGCGAGAGCACCCGCTGGAGGATCTTGCGCAGTTCGTGGTGCCGGGGCCCGTCGGTGACGGCCAGCATCCGGCCGGCCCCGGCGTCGCCGCCCTCCAGGAGCGTGACGAGCACGTTGCCGCGCTCGGAGGTGAAGTTCACGTTGTCCCGGTAGGTGGCCATGATGTCGTCGTGGCGGGAGAGCACCCAGAACCCCCGGCGGCCGTCGACGGGCGGGTTCCAGTGCATCGGGGCGGTGTCCCGCAGGGTGCGCCAGAACCCGTCGAGGTCGTGGTCCGCGAAGGTGGCCGGGTCGCCCAGGTCCACGGTGTCCGGTGGCGGCGTGCTCATGGTCACCAGTCCGTGCGCCAGAACCGGCGCGGCTGGAACGGGTAGGTGGGCAGCGGCACCCGGCGGCTGGCCTGCCCCAGGTGCAGGGCCTCGAAGTCCACCTGCTGGCCGGTCACCCAGGCGGCGGCCAGTTCGGCCAGCGCCGGCGCGTCCTGGCCGGACGGCACGATGCCGTTGTCGGTGCGGGAGAAGCGGGAGAAGGAGCCCGGGTCGGTCTGCGGGGCGGCGGCGGTCGTGGTGGCGGGGCCGCGGGCGGCGTCGTCGGACAGCGCCGCGATCAGCTCCGCGCGGCTGCGGACCACGGCCGCCCACCGGCGGGCCATCACCTTGCGGCCGAGGTTGAGGCTGAAGCAGACGTCGTCCAGGCGCAGGTCGGGGTCGGCCTCCAGCCGCTCCTTGAGCCGCGTACGCTGCCGGGCCAGCGCGTCGTCGTCCAGGGCGGACAGGGTGGCCAGCCGCGGCCGGCCCTCGTCCTCGGGGGCGCGCCCGGCGGCCGTCGGGGCCTCCTCCAGCAGCAGGTGCGCGTTGTAGCCGCCGCCACCGATCGAGGTGATGCCCGCGCGGCGGATGCCGGCCTGCGGCTCCCAGGCTGCCCCTTCGATCTGCGGCACGAAGGGGGTGCTGGGGAAGTCGAGGTCCTGGTTGACCTCGGTGAGGTTGATCGTCGCCGGGAGCGTCTTGTGGTGCAGGGCCAGCGCGGCCTTGATCGCGCCGAAGCCGCCGGAGACCACGCCGCCGTGGCCGACGTTGCCCTTGACCCCGCCGATCGAGGTGGTCGCGGTCTGCTTCCCGAACGCCATGGTCGCCGCGTGCACTTCGAGCTCGTCGGTCATCGGCAGGCCGAGACCGTTGGCCTCGTACATGGACACGGTGTCCGGGGTGACGCCGCCGACCTCCATGGCGTTGGCGATGCAGGCGCTCAGCCGCTCGGGCTGGGCCAGGCCGTACGCCATCGCGCTGACGCCGTTGTTGTTGACGGCCGAGCCCTTGACCACGGCGTAGATGTGGTCGCGGTCGGCGACGGCGTGGCCCAGCGGCTTCAGCAGCACGGTGACGACCCCGCTGGACAGCGCGGTGCCGGTGCCGTTGGCGTCGAACGGGCGGCAGTGGCCGTCCTTCGACAGGATGCGGTTCTCCTCCCACAGGTGGCCGCGCGGGTGCGGCAGGCGGACCATCGCGCCGCCGGCGATCGCCAGGTCGGTCTGGCCGAGCAGCAGCGACTGACAGGCCAGGTGCACCGCGTAGTGGAAGCCCGCGCAGACGGCGGCGACGGTGACGGCCTCGCCGATGAGCCCCATGTAGTAGAGCGCGTTGGAGGTCATGGTGTCCGGCGACCACGCCAGGCTGGCCTCGATCGCCTCGGGGCCGACCGACACCCGGTCCGGCGGGGAGCTGTAGAGCGCGGCGGTCTGCGGGTTGTTGGCGCCGTACATGCCGATCTCGGCCCGGAGCCGGTCCGGGTCGTAACCGCCGTCCTCCAGCGTCTCCCAGGCGCTCTCCAGGAACAGCCGGTTCTCCGGGGTCATCGCGGCGGCCATCCGGTCGCTGATGCCGAACACCGACGGGTCGAACTTGTCGTACGTGTCGAGCACGCCGCAGGCCCGTACGTAGAACGGGCTGTGGATCAGGGTCTCGTCGACGTGGATGTCGTCCTTGGCCAGGAACGACACGGACTCCCGGCCGTGGACGAGGTTGTCCCAGAACTGCTCCTTGGTGCGGGCTCCGGGCGCCCGCAGGGACATGCCGATGACGGCCACGTCGCCCGGGTCGTAGTCCTGCTCGGGGTTGTCGGTCATGGGGAGGCTCCTGCTTCGTTTCGAGTGAGGGTGACTCAGCGGCCGCTGTACGCCGACGGCTCAGCGGCCGGTGGCGCCGCCGCGGCCGCGCAGCGCGGCCCGGCGGGTGTTGGCGCGCGCACGGGCGGACTGGACCGCCTCGGGGGTGGCGCCGCTCTCGTCGTCGAGCCAGCGGGCGAGGGAGGAGATGTCGCGGAAGCTGAAGAGGTCGGGCACCCGGACGCGGCGGTCGAAGCGCCGGGTCATCAGCCGGGCGAGGCGGATGAGCAGCAGGGAGTCCCCGCCGAGGTCGTAGAAGGCGGACTGCACGTCGATGCCCGACGGTTCGAGGTCGAGCAGCTGGCCCCAGATCTCCGACAGGGCGACCTCGGTCGGCGTGCCGGCGGCCGTCAGGGGCCCGCCGGTGTCGGCGGCCGGCGGCTCGGGGAGCGCGTCGCGGTCGAGCTTGCCGCCCGGCCCCAGCGGCAGGGCGGCCAGGAACACGAGCGTCGCGGGCACCATGTAGTCGGGCAGTTCGACGGCGAGCCTGCCGGTGACGGCGCTCTGGAGCGCGGCGTCCAGCCGGGGGCCTCCTTGCGGCGCGTCGTCGGCGGCGGGCACGACGTAGCCGACGAGCCGGTTGCCCCGGACGACGGCGGCGGCCTCCCGGACTTCGGGGCAGCCGGTCAGCCGGGCCTCGACCTCCTCCAGCTCGATGCGGTAGCCGCGCAGCTTGACCTGGTGGTCGGTGCGGCCGAGGAAGCGGAGTTCGCCGTCGTCGGTGAACCTGACGACGTCCCCGGTGCGGTACATCCGCTCGCCGTCGCGGAACGGGTCCGGCACGAAGCGTTCGGCCGTGGTGCGCGGCCGGTTGACGTAGCCGTGCGCGAGGCCGGCGCCGCCGAGGTAGAGCTCGCCGGGCTCACCGGCCGGGAGCGGCTCCAGGTTCTCGTCGAGCACGTAGACCCGGTCGCTGGTGGTCGGCGGGCCGATCGTCGGCTCGTCGGTCCCGTCCTCGGGCACCGGCCCGAACGAGCAGAAGACCGTCCCCTCGGTGGGGCCGTAGGCGTTGAAGACCCGGTCGGCGCCGGTCTCCCGGTAGGTGCGGTCCACCAGCTTGCGGCGCAGGGCCTCGCCGCCGAACACGACCGTGCGCACGTTCGGCGGCAGGGCTCCGGCGTCGAGCAGGCTGTTCATGACCGACGGGACGACGTTCAGGTGGGTGATCCTGTCGGCGTACCGGCTCTCCGGCAGGTGCACGGCGCTCTCGACGAGCACGACGGCGCCGCCGCGGCACAGCGCGTTGAAGATCTCCATCACGGACAGGTCGAAGCAGACCGAGCTCGCCGCCGAGACTCCGCTCAGGTCACAGCCGTCGAGGACCCGGTCCATCTCGGCGAGCATCGCCACGCAGCCGGCGTGCCGGACGGCCACGCCCTTGGGCCTGCCGGTGGAGCCCGAGGTGTAGATGACGTACGCGGTGTCGCCGGGCACGACCGCGACGGGCTTCGCGCCGGGCTCGGTCGTGACGTTCTCCCCGAGCACGACCACGGTCGGTCCGGGCGGACAACTGGCCCGGGACGCGGGTGTGGTGAGCAGCAGGCGGGTCCCGCTGTCCTGGACCATGAAGGTCAGCCGGTCGGCGGGGTAGTTCGGGTCCAGCGGCAGGTAGCAGGATCCGGCGCGCAGGGCCGCCAGGATGCCGACGAGCAGGTCGGGGGTGCGCTCGACGCAGATGCCGACCGGGACGCCGGGGCCCGCGCCGTCGGCGACCAGCCGTTCGGCCAACTCCCGGGAGCGTTCGTTCAGTTCGCCGTAGGTCAGGACGCCGGCGTCGGAGTAGACGGCGGTCGCGTCGGGGTTCTTGAGCGCCTGCTCGACGAACGCGGAGTGCAGCGTCTCGGTCACTGGTCCGTCTCCTCGGGGAGGCCGGTCGGCGCGAGGTCGCCGAGGGCCCGGTCGGGTCGGGCGATCGCGTCGAAGAGCACGGTGCGGTACAGCGCGAGCAGTGCCGTCACGGTCTGCCTTTCCAGGTAGCTCGGTTTGAACTGGACGTGGCCGGCGACCTCGCCGTCGATGTCGGCCATCGAGATCTCGAGGTCGAACTTGGCGAGGTGCCTGCGCACCTGAAGCGGTTCGAGCGGCAGCGCGCCGTCGGGCGTGATGGTGTCGCCGATGCCGTGGAAGAGCTTGACGGACCGGGGGAACGCGTCCGAGGAGAGCCAGTTGACGACCACGTCGAACCACGGGGAGCGGCCCTCGGCCCTCGGCGGGCGCAGCTGGGAGGCCAGCAGGTCGAGGGGGTAGTTCATGTGCTCCAGGAGGCCGAGCGAGAAGGCGTGGACCTCGCGCAGCAGGTCGCGGAAGCTTCGGTCACCGGCGGGGTTCGCCCGCACCAGCACGGTGTTGAGGTAGTAGCCGACGGCGGATTCCCAGCCGGGTTCGGCGCGTTGGGCGATGGCGGTGGCCAGCACCGCGTCCTCGGTGCCGACCGCGCGGTTGAGCGCGGCGAAGAACCCGGCCAGCACGACGGTGCTGATCGACACGCCTTCGCGCACCGCGAACTCCCGCAGCAGGCGGGTCTCTTCGGCGCTCCAGCGGAAGGCGAGGTCGCGGCCCTCGTAGGTGACACCCGGCGGCCGCTCCTTGGTGGACAGGTCGAGGTGGGCGGGCGGGTCGGCCAGCTTCCGCGACCACCAGTCCAGGGCCGCGCCGGCCGCCGGGCCGGCCAGCCACTGCCGCTCCCACGCGACGAACTCCGTGTACGGGGCGACCGGCGCGCTGTCGGCGGGGTCGGCGCCCTCGTAGTACGCCTGGAGTTCGCGGATCATGACGTCGGCCGACGCCGCGTCCGACGCGATGTGGTGGACGAGCACCAGCAGGTAGTGGTCCGCCGGTCCGCGCGTCATGAGGACGATCCGCACCAGCGGCCCGTTGTCCAGGTCGAGCGGCTCGTGCCCGTAGCGGGCCAGTTCCTCGCGGGCCTGTTCGTCGTCCAGGTCGGTGCCGTCCGCCACGACGAACTCGTACACCGGTTCGTCCAGGATGACCTGGTAGGGGCTGCCGCCCGCCTCCACGAAGAGGGTGCGCAGGGCGGGGTGGCGCTCCATCACGGCCCGGACGGCGCGGTCCAGGGCCTTCTCGTCGACGGCGGTCCGGATCCGGGCGGTCACCATGAAGTTGTAGGGCACGGCGTCCGGCGCGACCATCTGCATGAACCACAGCGAGGCCTGGCCGTGCGAGGCCGGTGCCAGGGCGAGGCCGAGGCCGTCGGCGCGCAGCTGGTCCAGGGCCGGTGCGTCGGTGGCCTCCAGCAGTCCGCGCGCGTCCAGTTCGTCCACCAGCTCCTCGGCGTCCAGTTCGGACAGCTCGTCGAGGTACGTCCGGTCCGGCTCGGCCTCGGGGGCCGGGGCGGGAACGGGAGCGGCTGCCGGTACGGGCGGTGCCGTCGCGGGCGCGGCCGGTCCGGCGGTGAGTTCGACGAAGTGGCCGACGACCTCGGAGATGGGCCGGCCGTCCAGGAACACCACCGGCGACACCCGGTGCCCGAACAGCGACTGCAGCCTGTTGACGAGGCGGATCGCCAGCATCGAGTCGAGGCCGAAGTCGAGCATGCTGGCGTTCACGTCGAACCTGCTCACCGGCACGCCCAGCGCGTCGGCGAGCTCGGCGAGGACGGCCTCCGCCACCGGCCGGATCTCCGTCGGCTGCTCCTCCTCCACCACACGGGCCACGGGCACAGCCACGGTTTCGACAGCCGGGGCCGGGGCCGGCGCCTGGGCGGGGCGGGGCTCGGTGTCGATCCAGTAGCGGTCCTTCTGCCACTGGACGAGCGGTGTCTCCACGACCTCGACGTCGTCGCCGAACAGCGGGTCGAAGGTCAGCGGCAGGCCCCTGACGTACAGCGACGCGGCGGCGCCCAGCAGGCAGCGGACGTCGTTCTCGTCGCGCCGCAGGGAGTTGATCGCGTGCACCCGGGCGCCACGGGTCAGCGCGATCTCCTCGACCGCGCCGCGCAGCGTCTCGTGCGGGCCGATCTCGATGAAGGTGCCGACACCCTGGTCGACCAGCGCGCCGATCGTCTCGGCGAACCGGACCTGGTTGCGCAGGTTGTGCACCCAGTAGTCGACGTCGGCGACCGGGTTGACCGTGTCGGCCAGTGCCGTGGAGTGGAAGTCGATGCCGGGCGTCAGCGGGGTGATGCCGTCGATGCCCTCGCGCAGCGGCTGGAGCAGCGGATCCATCCCGGGGCTGTGCACCGGCCGTTCGACCCGGATCCGCCGGGTCGAGATCCCGTCCCGCTTGAGGTCGGCCTCCAGGGCGTCGACGGCTTCGGGCGAGCCGGAGACCGCCGCGCTGGTGGGGCTGTTGACCACGGCGACGGCCGCGTGCGCGGCGTAGGGGGCCAGCCGCGGCAGCAGCTCCGCCTCCGGCAGGTCGACGGAGATCATGGCGCCCGCGGCGGCCTTGCGCTCCAGCAGGTGCGACCGGGCGACCACCACGCGGGCGGCGTCCTCCAGCGACAGCGCACCGGCCACGCAGGCGGCCGCGACCTCGCCCAGGCTGTGCCCGACGACGGCGGTCGGCTGGATGCCGAGTCCGAGCCACACCTTCGCCAGCGAGACCTGGAGGGCGAACAGCACGGGCTGCTGGAAGTCCATCTCCTCGTACCTGGCCTCGTCGGCCGGGGCGGCGAGCCGGTCGAGCACCGAGCAGCCGCCGGCCGCGCGCACGGCGGCGTCGCAGGCGTTCATCCAGGTGCGGAAGCCGGCGTGCGAGCGCAGGAGTTCGCGGCCCATGCCGACCCACTGGGTGCCGCCGCCGGAGAACACCAGCGCGACCCGCCGGTCGACGCTGCCGGAGACCGTGCCCGTGACGACGTCGGGGTGCGGCTGGCCGGCGGCGACCCGGGCGAGGCCGTCCAGGACGTCCTGCCGGTTGCGGGCGAACAGGGCGATCCGGTGGTTGTGGTGGGTGCGCCTGGCGGCGAGCGTGTAGGCGAGATCGCGGACCCGCAGGCCCGCGTCGCGTTCGACGTGGTTGGACAGCTCGCGGCAGGTGTCGGCCAGCGCGCCGGCCGTGCGGGCGGTGACGGGGACGAGGTGCACCTGCTCGTCGGCGGCGGCGTCGCTGCAGCCGGGCGTGACGTGCCGCCCGCGGTCGCCGGCGAGGAAGGGGTGGGCCGCGACGGGGAGGCCGGCGGCGTACAGGGCGCCGAGCGAGCCGAGCAGGGTCGAGGCCTCGTCGGCGCCGCGGCGCAGCGATGGCAGGGTGGCCGCCGTCAGGATCTCCGACACCGACTTGAGCAGGACGGGGTGCGGGCTGATCTCGATCACCGCGTCGACGTCGTGGTCGCGCAGCTTCGTCAGGGCGTCGACCACCCGGATCTCCCGGCGCAGGTTGTCCGCCCAGTAGTCCGGCCCGAGTTCGGCGCCGTCGACGCGCTCGCCGGTGACCGTCGAGATCATCGGGATGCGGGTGGTCCGGGGCCTGATGCCGTCGAGTTCGACCTTCAGCGGGGCGAGGACGTGGTCGACCAGCGGGGAGTGCGGGGCGTGGCCCATCCGGACCCGGTGGTTGGTGACGCCCGCCGCGGTCAGCCGCTGGACGAGGTCGTCGATCTCCTGCGGTGTGCCGGTGACCAGGGTGGAGTTCAGGCCGTTGCGGCCGGAGACGGTGAGCCGGCCGGTCAGGTACGGCTCGACCTCGTCGGCGGCGGTCATCACCACGATGCCCTCGCCGCGCCCCACCGCGAGCTGCTGGAGGAGCCGGCCGTGGTGGGCGGCCAGGCGGGAGGCGTCGTCGAAGTCGAGCGCGCCGGCGATGTGGGAGGCGGCGAACTCGCCGACGCTCTGCCCCACGACGACGTCGGGCTCCACCCCCAGCGAGCGCCAGGCTTCGGCCAGCGCGACCTGGAGGGAGAACAGCAGCGGCTGGAAGACGTCCATGTCGTCGATGCGGCCGTCCGGGGACATCAGCTGCTCGACGAGCGAGAAGCCCAGCAGCTCCCGCATCCGCCGGTCGGACTTCATCATGGACCGGCGGAACACGGGCATCGCGGCGAGCAGTTGCCGGCCCATGCCCACCCACTGCGAGCCGTTGCCCGAGAACAGGAAGGCCACCCGCGGCGTGCGTCCGGTCCGCTCGCCGACGCTGAGCCCGGCGGCCTTCGCCCCGCTGCCGAAGGCGTCGAGCTGGGAGCGGAGTTCGGGCATGTCGCGGGCGGTGGCCGCGAGCCGGAACGGGCCGTCGCCGGGCGTCCGGCGGCAGAGCTCGCGCAGGTCGCTCTCGTCGCGCAGCACCCGGGCCCGCTCGGCCAGCGCCTCCCGGGAGTCCGCGGCCAGCAGGAGCAGCGAGCTCTCGGGGCGCGGCAGTTCCTCGACGGCGACGTGACAGATCGCGCCGCCGAACCCGAACGAGCTGACGCCGCCCCGGCGGGCGTCGGAGCGTCGCGGCCACGGCGTCAGCCGGTCCTGGACGGTGAGGTTGTACTCGTCGAACATGATCTGCGGGTTCGGCGCGCTGTAGTGCAGGCTCGGCGGCAGTACGCCGTTGCGCATCGACATCGCGAGCTTGACCAGGCCGACGATGCCGGCGGCCGCCTCCAGGTGCCCGACGTTGGACTTGACGGACCCGAGCCGCAGCGGCTCCGTACGGCCGCCGCCCAGCACCGCGCCGATGGCGTTGGCCTCGATCGGGTCGCCGAGGGGCGTCGCGGAGCCGTGGCACTCGATGTAGTCCACGAGGTGCGGTGCGATGCCCGCCCGCTGGTACGCGGTGCGGAGCATCTTCTCCTGCGCCTGGGGGTTCGGCGCCGTCATGCCGTTGCTCAGGCCGTCGTTGTTGGAGGAGCTGCCCTTGATCAGGCAGTACACCGGCAGGTCGCGCTCCAGCGCCACGCTCAGCGGGGCGAGCACGACGACGCCGGCGCCCTCACCACGGACGTAGCCGTCGGCGCGGGCGTCGAAGGACTTGCAGCGGCCGTCCGGGGCGAGCGCGCCCATCGCGTCCATGGCGGTGTAGTAGTCGGAGACGAAGCTCAGGTTCACGCCGCCGGCCAGCACCAGGTCGCTCTCGCCCAGCCAGATCGACTGGCACCCCACGTGCACCGAGACCAGCGATCCGGCGCAGGCGGCGTCGATGGCCATGCTCGGGCCCTGGAGGCCGAGGACGTAGGAGACCCGGTTGGCGATGATGCCGTCGTGCATGCCGGTCGCGGTGTGCGGGGTGATCTGGCTGTCGGGGCCGCGGTAGTGCGCCAGGGCGGCGTAGTCGCCCCAGCAGGAGGCCATGAACACGCCGGTGTCGCTGTCGACCAGGCTGTGGGGCGCGATGCCCGCGTCCTCCAGCGCCTCCCAGGACAGCTCCAGGATCAGGCGTTGCTGCGGGTCCATCTGGACGGCTTCGCGGGGCGAGATGCCGAAGAACAGCGGATCGAACCGGTCGATGCCGTCGATGAAGCCGCCCCAGCGCACCCGGTCGTTCAGCAGCTCGCGCCGCGCGGCCGGTACCGGCCCGACGGCGTCGCCGCCCTCGACCAGCAGCTGCCAGAACGACGACGGGTCCGGCCCGCCGGGGAACCGGCAGCCGATGCCCACGATCGCGACGGGCTCGTGCGAGGGCGGTCGGCGGCGCTCGGTGCCCGGAGCGGGCTCGGCGGCACGCGGACCGTCGACGAGCGCACGCGCCAGCCCGTCGACGGTCGGGTACTGCCACATCCAGGTGGCCGGGACCTGCCAGCCGAGGAACTCGGACAGCGAGGCCGCGAGAGTCACCGATCTCAGCGAGTCCAGTCCGTACCGGTGCAGCGGCGCCGAGCGGTCCACCGCGCCCGCGGACACGTCCAAGAGTTCGACGACACGGGAAAGCAGGAAATCGGTTACGGCGGAAATGTCTCGCGCTGCGCGCTCTCGGGGCACGGCGACTCCCTCAACAGGGCGGATGGAATGGGCGGGTGGAGCTTCACGGCCGACCGGCCGGGGGGTTCGGTCCGCACCCGGGCAGCCGGACACAGGGGGCGGCTCATGACGCGGAGGGTCCCCTTCACCGCATCAAGTTCCTGGGTGGGGCCGATGGTTGGCGTGCGGATGAGATCGGCGTTTCCGATCCCCACGTTCACGGCGGGCGAGAACTCCCGTTCGTGTACCGCTGTTTCAGCCGGCGGCGCGGCTCGTTCCCATCGCGGGAGAAATCGCGGGCTGCTCCGGGTCACACCGGTCCGCGAGTGCATCGACGACAGGATCGCGTACGCGGAATCCTCACCTGCACGGCTACTGTCGATGGGCTCCAAGGTCCATTTGGTCAAGCGCGACGAGTATGCTGATTGAGGCAAAATGGAGCGTCAGTGCTAATCCGACCGGCGGACAGCAGAGTGCCAGTTCGTTAATGGTGAGACAAGCGCCATTCGAGGGCCGGTTGAGGCAGTGGCGAGATTTGATCTCCAAGTGTCCGGTTCGAGTGGGAGCCGTCGGCGATCCGAAATGGCACCTCGACCCGGCGGCGCGCCCCGTCACCGCACCCCGGGCGGGATAGGCGCACGACCCCGCGAAAGGCGCGCTCCACCGGCGCGCGACTGGGGTAGACAGCGGCTGAGTGACCCATGCAAGCTGACCCCCATGGCAGTTGAGAATCTTGATGCGGCGTCGTCCGATGCCGACCGTTCCTTAGCCGGGCTCACCGGCCGCGACGTCGACGGCAGGCCCGCATGACGGACGCCACGGACACCACCGGCACCCCCGGCACCACCGACACCCCCGGCACAGCGGCCGAGCCGGCGCTCCGGCCGGGACTGGCACTCGGAGTACTGGCCGGGGCGCTCGCCCTGGACGTGAGCGGTCTCGGAGTCCTCAACGCCGCCCTGCCGTCCGTCGGAGCGCGCTTCGACCTGGACGAGACCACGCTCCAGTGGGTCATGACCGCCTACGCCGTCACGTTCGCCGGCTTCCTGCTGGTGGGCGGCCGACTGGCCGACGTCCTCGGCCGGCGGCGGGTGTTCGAGGTCGGGGTCGCCCTGTTCACCGTGTCCGCGCTGGTCGGGGCGCTGGCCCCGGACACCGCGGTGCTGCTGGGTGCGCGCGCCGTCCAGGGCATCGGCGCCGCCCTGTCCGGCCCGGCGGCGCTGGCTCTGCTCACCGAGACGTTTCCGGCCGGTCCGGCCCGCAACCGGGCCTTCAGCGTGTACGCGGCGGTCGGCGCCGCGAGCTTCAGCGGCGGGGTGATGCTGGGCGGCGTACTGACCCAGTTCCTCGGCTGGCGTTCGGTGCTGTGGTTCTCGGTGCTGCTGGGGCTCGCCGTGCTGGCCGCGACCCGCGCCGGACTGCCCGGTGGCGCCGGGCACAGCGGCCGGCTGGACCTGCCCGGCGCGATCACGGGCACGCTCGGACTCACCCTGCTCGTCGTCGGCGCGAGCAGCGACGGCGCGACGGCGTGGCTCGTCCTCGCCGCCGCGGTGGCCTTCCTGGCCCTGTTCGTCGTGCGTGAGCACCGCACCGCCGACCCCGTGCTCCCGCTCGGCCTCTTCCGGATCAGGTCGGTCCGGGCCGCGAGCCTGGCGGCGTTCCTCCAGTACATGGGATCGGTCGGGCTGCTGTTCTTCGCGCCGCTGTACCTCCAGGGGATGCTGGACTACTCCCCCTTCGAGTCCGGTCTCGCGCTGGTGCCGATGTCCCTGGCCGTGTTCCTCACCGCCAACTTCGCCACCGGACGCCTGCTGGCCCGGTTCACCCCGCGCACGCTGATGGCGGTCGGCCTGGTCCTGATCGGCGGGGGTGCCGCACTGTGGCTGGGCACACCGCACGACGGCGGCTACGTGCAGTACGTGCTGCCCGGCCTGGTGCTCAGCGGCATCGGCCAGGGGCTGAACTTCCCCTCGATGACGTCCGCCGGGCTCACCGGAGTCCCGGCGCGGCAGCACGCCGTCGCCGGGGCGGTGAACGTCGTGGCGCAGCAGATCGGCGCGAGTGCGGGCGTCGCGGTGATGGTCCTGGTCGCCGCGACCAGCACGGACCAGCTCGCCGGCTACCACCTCGCCTACCTCACCGCCGCCGGCGCGTGCGTTCTGGGCGCGGCGGTCATCGCCGTACGACGGCAGGCCTGAGAGGCCCGGCCGACCGGCGGCCGGACGGCCTGGCCGGGCTGGGCCGGGCTGGGCGAACCCCAAGGCGACGGCCCGCACCGCGTGGTGCGGGCCGTCGCCTTTCCACCGGTTTCCACCGGCAGGCCCGGAGGTTCCAGGGGCCGGTCAGTTCCAGGGGTTGGCCGCCTGGTCGTTGATGGCCGTCCAGAACCGGGTGTTGTTGGGGATGTTGCCGTAGGCCCAGAAGGTCCAGCCACCGGTCTGCGCCAGGTCGGACCCGAAGTGGCCGTCGTGGAACTCGGCCTCGCGCCAGCCGGCCCCGAAGGAGGCCTGGCACAGGCTGTCCGCCGCGGCCCGGCTGTTGAGCCGGGCGCCCTTGACCGGCTGGCTGAGGGCGACGGTGCCCTGCGCCCAGCCGTTGTAGAAGCCGATGCTGATCCCGGACGGGGCCGGGCTGCCGTCGACGTTGAGGCAGAGCACGGGCAGCGAGACCGACGGCGCGGTGTCGCCGTTGTAGGCGTTGCTCGGGCTGCCGCCGGGGCCGCCGACCTGGACGGTGCCCTCCGGGCCGTAGGCGACGACGGACCAGGTCATCCCCAGGTGGGTGCCCGGTCCGGTGGCGGCCTCGGCCGGGGCCGCGGACAGCGGGATCAGGGCGGCTGCGGCGACGGCGGTCGCGGTGGCGACGGCCTTCTTCAGACGGTTCATCAACTGCTCCTGGTTCGAGGCGTCTCGTCAGGCGACCGGCTCGTTTCGGCCGGTGCACAGCAAAGGTCTCAACCGGACGCACACAACTGGCATGATCTGGTCATAGATCCATCACCGCCCGTGCCCATCCACTCGCAGCGACGGTCCGGCCCGGCCCGCGGATCCCAGGGAGGGACACTTGGAGTTCAGGATCCTCGGCTCGCTGGAGGTGTGGACCGGCGACGGGAGGCGCGTCCCCTCCGAAGGCTCCCGGCAGGAGCGGCTGCTCGCCGCCCTGCTGCTCAACGCGGACATCTCCGTCCCGGTCGCCCGCCTGGTGGACGCCGTCTGGGACGAGCGGCCGCCGGCCACCGCCACCCGCCAGGTCCGCAACCTCGCCGGGGTGCTGCGGCGCCGCTTCGCCGAGGCCGACCCGGACGCACCGCCGGTCCTGCTGACCGACGGCCGCGGCTACCGCATCACGCTCACCGGCCACCGCCTGGACGCCCGCGCCTTCACCGACCGGCTCGCCCTCGCCCGCCGCGAGGCCGACGCCGGACGATCCCCGGCCGCGGTCGACGGGCTCCGCGAGGCGCTCGCCCTGTGGCGCGGCCCCGCGCTGGACGGACTCGCCGTGGACGCGGACGCCCCGGGCGCGGTCGCGCTGGACGAACTGCGCCTGACCGCCTGGGAGGAGTGCCTCGATCTGGAGCTCGCCCTCGGCCGGCACCGCGCGGCCGTCCCCGAACTGACCGCGCTGGTGGTCGACCACCCGCTCCGGGAACGCTTCACCGGACAGCTGATGCGCGCACTGCACGGTTCCGGGCGCGCGCCCGAGGGGCTCACCGCCTACCGCCGGTTCGCCGAACGGCTGGCCGACGAGCTCGGGCTCGACCCCGGGCCGGAGCTGCGGGCGCTGCACCTGGAACTGCTGGCCACCGAGCCGGCCCGCGCCGAACCGGTCCGCCCCGAAGCGGCGCCGCCCGCAGCGGCCCCGGTGGCCGCACCCCCGGCGGCCGCACCCCCGGTGGAGACACCGCCGCCGCCACCCGCCCAACTCCCGCCCGCACTGCCCACCTTCGTCGGACGCGGCACGGAGCTCCGCGTCCTGGACTCGCTGCTCACGACACCCGCGACCGGTGCCGCCGGCGCGGCCGTCCCCGTGTGCGCGCTCTCGGGCCCGGCCGGGGTCGGCAAGACCACCCTGGCCGTCGACTGGGCCCACCGCGCCCGGGACCGGTTCCCGGACGGCCAGCTCTACGCCGACCTGCACGGCTACTCCGTCGCCGCGCCACTCACCCCGCACACCGTCCTCGCCCGTTTCCTACGCGCCCTCGGCGTGCCCGGCGACCGGATCCCCGCGGCACCGGACGAGGCGGCCGCGCTCTACCGCTCCCTGCTGGCCGACCGCCGGCTACTCGTGGTCCTCGACAACGCCCGCGACGCCGAGCAGGTCCGCCCGCTGCTGCCGGGCGCCCCGGACTGCCGCACGGTGGTCACCAGCCGCACCCGACTCGACGGCCTGACCGCCCGCAACGGCGCCCACCCCCTGGTGCTCGACGTCCTGCCCGCCCATCAGGCCCTCCGCCTCCTGGCCCGCATCGCCGGCGAGCACCGCACCCGCGCCGAGCCGGACGCCGCGGCCGAACTCACCGCCGCCTGCGGCCGGTTGCCCCTCGCCCTGGCCATCACCGCGAGCCGCCTCGCCGCCTTCCCGGGCCGCAGCCTCGCCGACCACGCCGTCGAACTCCTCGACGCGGAGCACCGGTTGAGCGCCCTGCAGATCGACGGCGACGCCACCTCGGCGGTCCGCGCCGCCTTCGACCTCTCCTACCGCTCGCTCCCCGCCGAGGCCCGATCCCTGCTCCGGCTGCTCGCCCTGGCCCCGGCCGTCGGCGTCAGCTCCGGCGCGGCAGCCGCCCTGACCGACACCCCCACCGCCGCCGTCCGGCCCGTCCTCGACCACCTGGCCACCGCCCACCTGCTCACCCACGAGGACCACCACCGCTACCGGCTCAACGACCTCCTGCGCCTCTACGCCGCCGAACGCTGCACCGCCGAGACCGGCACCGCCGAGCGCCGCGCCGCCCTGGAACGCCTCAGCTCCTGGTACCTCCACCACGCCGACTCCCCCGCGCTGCCGCCCGCCCCTCCCGTCGCGGACCACCCGTGGAGCCGGGGCCACCACCTGATCGGCCTCCACCTCGACGAATGGGTCGAGGTGGACCGCCTGGCCGCCCTGGCCGCCTGCGCGGCGCAAGCGCCGGACACCCCCTGATCCCGGGCCCGGCCACCGAGCTCCGCGGTCGGTGCGCCTACCGCACGAGCAGCGTCGCCTCGACGCCGGCCAGAACGGCCGCCAGGCCCTGCTCGAAGCCCTGGTCGAAGTCCTGGAACATCACCCGGCCGGCTTCGGCGGCGAGCGGGTGGGCGGCCAGCCGCTCGGCCCGGGCGTCCAGGTCGTAGCCCTCCTCGCCGTCGAAGGGGTTGGGGCCCATGGCCTGCTCCTCGATGACGTAGCCGATCGTGTAGCTGTACGCCGTGTACCAGGCGCGGGCCGCCGCCTGCGGGGTGAAGCCCGCCCCCGTGAGCAGGAGCAGCCCGGCTTCGAGCCCCGCCGCGTACGAGGTGTCGGTGAACCGGGCTCCGCTGTAGACCCTGGCTCCGTCGCGGTAGCGGAGCAGTTCGGCCCGCAGCCCCCGCATCGTCGCCAGGTAGGCCTCCCGCCAGTCCGCCGCCGGGGGGATCCGGGACGGACCGGCGGCCGCGCGCCGCATCATCTCGGTCGCCATCTCGTCGAGCAGCGCCTGCTTGTCCTTGAAGTGCCAGTACAGCGCCGGTGCCTTGACCTCCAGCGCGGCGGCGATGGCGCGCAGGGTGAGGCCGTCCAGGCCCACCTCGTTCAGGAGTGTCAGTGCGGTGTCGACGACCGTCCGGCGGTCGAGCTTCGGGGTTCTCTGCGGCGTCACGGTTGACAGCTTAACGACGTTAAGTGCAGTCTTCCAGCAGCGACCACTTAACAACGTTAAGGAGATGCTCATGGCCACCCGCGCCACCGACCCGCACACCGACGTCCTGATCGTCGGAGCCGGACCGACCGGCCTCGCCCTCGCCGTCGACCTCGCCCGGCGCGGCATCACCGCACTGCTCGTCGAACGCGAGAGCGGGCTCTTCCCCGGCTCCCGCGGCAAGGGCCTCCAGCCCCGCACCCTGGAGGTCCTGGACGACCTCGGGGTACTGGCCGACATCCGCGCCGCCTCCGGGCACTACCCGCCGAACCTGTTCTGGCGCGACGGCGAGCCGCAGGACGAACGCCGCATGTACGAACCGACCGAGCCCTCCGAGGCCGAGCCCCACACCGAGACGCTGATGCTGCCGCAGTGGCGGACCCAGCAGGTGCTGCACGACCGGCTGCGCGCCCTCGGCGGTTCGGTCGCCTTCGGACGCGAACTGGTGGGCCTGGCCCAGGACGCGGACGGCGTCACCGCCGAGTTCGCCACCGGCGCCCCGGTCCGGGCGCGGTACGCGGTCGCCGCCGACGGCGGACGGTCGGCGGTCCGCAGGCTGCTCGGCATCGGCATGACCGGGCAGGTCGTCGACCCGGACCCGATGCTGGTCGCGGACGTCCTGGTCACCGGCCTCGACCGCGACCACTGGCACGTCTTCCCGCCCAGCGACGGCGCCGCCGGGCGCGGACCGCTCGGCGGCCTGCTGGCCCTGTGCCCGCTGCCCGGCACGGACGAGTTCCAGCTCGTGGCGCAGTACCCGCAGGGCACGGCCGTCGACGCGTCCCTGGACGGCATCCGCGACGTGGTCGCCGCCCGCTCGCACCTGGCCGCCGAGCAGGTCACCGGGGTGCGGTGGGCCTCCGAGTTCCGGCCGCGGGCGGCCCTGGCGGACCGCTTCCGCGCGGGCCGGGTGTTCCTCGCGGGCGACGCGGCGCACGTACACTCCCCCGCCGGCGGGCAGGGCCTCAACACCAGCGTCCAGGACGCCTACAACCTGGGCTGGAAGCTGGCCGCCGTGCTCGGCGGCGCGGCCCCGGAAGGACTGCTCGACACCTACGAGGAGGAGCGCCGCCCCACTGCGGCGGCGATGCTGGACCTGTCGACCCGGGTCCACCACGGCGAGGCCCGCCGGGGCCGGGCGACCCAGCAACTCGGCCTCGGCTACCGGGAGTCGTCGCTGGCCGAGGAGACCCGCCCGGCCCTGCCGGAGGGCGCCCTGCGGGCCGGGGACCGCGCACCGGACGGGCGCCGGGGCGGCGTCCGGCTCTTCGACGCCTTCCGCGGACCGCACTGGACCCTGCTGGCGGTCGGGACCGAGTCCCCGCTCCCGCAGACCGCCTGTCCGGTGGTCCGCATCCCGGACTACGAGGCCTACGGCACCGGCGTGTTCCTCATCCGCCCCGACGGATACGTGGGCTGGGCCGGGGCCACGGCGGACGGCCTGACGACCTACGCCTCCCGGTACGGCGCCCTGCGCCGCTGACGCCCCGGCCCGCCCGGGCCCCGGCCAGGGCCCGGGCGGGCCGCCACGCTCCCCGCCGTACGCCGCCACGCCGGATGGCCCGTCACGCGCCCCGTCATGTGCCGTAGGCATGGGCGGTGCGGTGTCTACCCCGAATGGTCGACTGCGTCATTGGCGCCCAACTCGCCTTCCCCGCCCCATACTCTGACTCCGCCGATGCGGACGCATCGTGTGTCACAGGGGAGGATTTTGTGAAGTCGCTCATGGCAAGGGCCCGTTGGCTGGGCACCGCCGCATCGGTCGGCCTGCTGCTGACCGCCGGGACCGGGACGGCCACCGCACAGCCCGCCACCGCCACGGCCCCCCAGGTCGTCCCGGTGGGGTACGCGTACCCGACGACCGCCGTCACCCCGGACGGCACGAAGGCCTACGTCGGGGTGACCGACGACCCCCGCGGCACGCCCGCGGTCAAGGTCGTCGACACCCGGACCGGCGGGATCACCGCCCGACTCACCCTTTCCACCGACGCGAACTCCTTCGTCGGCGCGCTGGCGATGAGCCCCGACGGCACGCGGCTGTACGCGACCGTGGGGGCACAGCACCTGGTCACCATCGACACCGACAGCGACACGGTGGCCGCCGACGTCCCGCTCCCGGTCCAGCCACACCCCGACGGGTACATGGACGGCTCGCCGGGCTCCCTCGTGGTCGGCCCGGACGGCGCCGGCGTCTACCTGGCCCAGAACGGGCCGCGGCAGCGCTGGGGCTACCAGCCCGGCCGGGTCCTCGCGTACTCGACCGCCGCCGGCGCCTTCACCGCCTCCGTCGGCGTCACCAGCTTCGGCGTCGGTTCGATCGTCCTGCGCCCCAACGGCCAGGACCTGTACGTCACCACCGCGGACGGCCTGGTCCACCTGGCCGCCACGCCCACCTCGCTCACCACCGTCCGCACCTTCACCGCCGGGCACGGTGCCGGCGGCAGCGCGGTGCTCAGCCCCGACGGCAGCACGCTGTACGGCATCGGCGGCTACGACAGCGACTACCTCGTCGACACCGAGACCGACACCGTCACCGAGAACTTCCACTTCGCACCGGGCAGCACCAACCTCGGCTTCCCGGTCGTCAGCCCGGACGGGGGCCGCCTGTACTTCGTCTCCAAGTCGACCGTCTTCATCACCCCGGGCGGGCCCACCCCTCCCGGCTACCACTACAGCAGCGCGATCCTCTCCTACGACACCGAGGCCCACGCGCTCGTCCCCGCCGAGACGGTGAACCCGCAGCAGGTGGAACTCGCCACCGGCCTGGCGCTCGGCCCGGACGGCCACACCTTCTACCTCGGCGGCAACACCTACCCCGGCGGCGTTCCGGGCACTGTCGCCAGTCTGGAGATCATCAAGACCTGACGATCGGTCAATCCTCAGACGAGCAGATCCGATGTGATCAGCGAGCGGGTGACTGGTGCGGCGATCTCGCTGTTGTGCCAGATGCCCGCGGCCATGGCCATGGTGCGTTGGGCGACCTCGATCGCACGCATGTCGCCTTGTCGGCAAAAGCGCTCGAGTGCAGGTGAGTACCGGGATGGGCCGGAAAACGAGCGTGTCACCGGAGCATGGCAGCGGCGGGATTGGGCAGTCTGTCCGGGGTCGGCGGCACTTCGGCCCGCCGGCGACGTGAGGAGTTGCGACATGTCCAGTGGCACCAGCATCGACGACAAGTGCGTCGAGGTCTACCAGGAACTCAAGCTGGGCAAGAAGTACCGCTACGCGTTCTTCGGCCTGAGCGCTGATCTCAAGCAGGTCATCCTCGTGAGCACCGGAACAGAGTCGGACTACAAGAGCTTCGCCGACCAGTTCCCCAAGGATGAATGCCGGTACGCGGTGTACGACTTCAACTACACGAAGGCCGACGGCGAGGAGCGCAACAGGATCCTCTTCTTCCTCTGGACGCCCGAGGGGGCCAAGATCCAGCGGCGGATGATCGCCACCAGCGCGAAGGACGCCCTCCGGAAGAAGTTCGTCGGGATCGGCACCGAGATCCAGGCCACCGAGGCCGCTGAGGTGTCCTACGACGCGGTGCTGGCCAGGGTCAGGGCAGCCTGATCCAACTCGCCACCGTCGGGGCCGGAGCTGGAAGGAGCGCCTGAACCGTGTCGATCACGCTGCGCCGCTACGGCCCCGATTCCGCCGCCGGGATCCACGGGACCGTGCTCGACCTCCACGACGCCGGCCACCCGCCGACGGCGTTCCCGAACTGCCCCGACCCGCGCGCCCGCTTCTCCTGGCTCCTCGACTCCTGGACACAGGAGGCGGGTTGGGAGTGCGTCATCGGCTACGACGGAGAGGTGCCGGTCGGCTTCGCGCACGGCGCGCCGCTGGCCCCCGGCACCTCCTGGTGGCGCTGCCTCCTGACGCCGCCCGACCCCGCCTTCACCGAGGAGACCGGCCTCCGGACCTTCGCCCTCGCCGACCTCGTGGTCAGCCCGCAGTGGCGCGGGCGGGGCGTGGGAGCGCGCATCCACGAGGGACTGCTCGCCGGCCGGCCGGAGCGGCGGGCCACTCTCCTGGTGGACGCCGACCACCCGAAGGTGCGCGCGTTGTACGAGAGTTGGGGCTACTCACCGATCGGGCCCACCATGTCCTTCGACCACGCCGAGCGGATGACGGCCATGGTGCGCGAGACCTGCTGACCGCTGTTCTGTCGAACAGCGGAGGCTGGTCAGATCTCGGTGGTCGCGGCGAACTCCACGAAGCATCCTTCCGACATCGAGAAGGCTCTTGAAGATCTTGCTTCGACTGACCGATTCACCCCAGATTGCCGGTAAATGTCAATCGGGGCGAACTGGTGCAAGCCGGGCACGTTTTCAAGATCCTCATCAGACCCCCAGCTAGGCGGGCGAACGATCCTCGACGATCCGGCGGATCTCGCGCGCCAGGGCGTCGGGGTCGCTGGTCGGCACCATGTGGTCGGCGTCGGCCGCCAGTACGTGGCGGCCGACCTCGGCCCGGCCGACGCGGTGGGCGTGCGAGGCGTTCACGGCCTGCCGGACCTTCGGGCCCATGCCGGTCGAGGTCCGCACGGCCGAGACCACCGTGAGCGGGATGCCGCCGAGGGCCGGCGGATTCTCCTTCATGGCGGTCAAGTCCGCGACGACGGAGCCGAGTTCGGCGCCCCGGGTGCGGATGGTGGAGACGGTGAAACCCTCCTCGCGCATCTCGGCCGCGGCGTCCGCCGGCAGGGCGTCGAGCATCGGGCGGAAGGCCCGGGCCAGCAGGCCGGTGCGGGCCAGCAGCATGCTGACGGCCTGCCCGATCCGCTCCTGGCGGCGCACCGAGGGCGCGAACACCAGGTCGCAGGACTCGTCCGTCGGGTCGGCCAGCACCAGGCCCGCGATCCGCTCGGGGCGGGCCGCCGCGGCGAGCCGGACGATCGGCCCGCCCCAGCTGTGCCCGACCAGGACGAACGGCCCGTGGCCGAGGCCGCCGAGGTGGTCGAGCAGGTCGCCGAGGTCCTCGGCGAGCCGACTCAGCGGGCGCGGCGCCGGGTCCGGCGCGCTGCGGCCGAGCCCGCTGCGGTCGTACGCCACCGTCGCCGCGACCCCGTCCAGCCGGAGCTGCACCGGCGCCCAGTACGAGCGGCTGGAGGCGAGCCCGCCCTCCAGCACGACCGTCGGCGCGCCCGTCGGCGCGCCCGTCGGCGCGCCCTCGCCGCCGGGCCCCGGCCGCCGCATGTAGAACAGCTCCCGGCCGTCCCGTGTCCGCGCCCGCCCCGGCTCACCCTGACTGTGCATCCCCGGCACCGCCCTCACCCTCGGCCATCCATCAAGTTTGGTTAGCCTAGCCTCACTTCCCTGGTGATCGCGACCACCTGCGGGGCGACGGCGGCGACGGGGGCCGTCAGTAGTCGACCAGATCGAAGACCGTGGCGGCGCGGAAGGCCTCGTCCAGCTCGGGGCCGGGCCGGTCGAAGCCCTCCACCCCCTCGGGGTCCGCCTCCGTGGTCTCGAACCGGCCCCTGGTGTGGTCGAGGATGGCCTGATTCGCCGCCACATGCCCGCGCAGCCGCCGCTCGTAGGCCTGGTAGGCGGCCTCGTGGTCGCCGTCGGCCGCGTGCAGTTCCCCGGCCAGCACATAGGCGGCGGTCAGGGCCACGCTGGTGCCCTGGCCGGTGGCCGGGGAGCAGCAGTACCCGGCGTCGCCGAGCAGCGCGACCCGGCCCTGCGACCAGCGGTCCATCCGGATCTGCGCGACCACGTCGTAGTGGAAGGCGTCCCCCTCCCCCAGGGACTTGAGGAACTGCGGCACCTCCCAGCGCAGCCCGGCGCAGCGCTCGGCCACCAGCCGCCGCTGCTCCGCGAGGTCGCGCGGCAGCAGGTCCTCGACCGGCTCGTCGGACATGAAGATTGCGAAGACGCGCAGCTCGCTGTTGTCCCGGACGGTCATCGCCATGCAGCCCCAGGCGGCCTGGCCGTTGGGCTGGTGGATGACCTCCCAGCGGTCGAGGCCGAGGTGGTTGGGGGCGCTCCAGCCGGCGATGTAGATGCTGGTCGGGTGCAGGTAGTCGGCCTCGGGGCCGAAGACCAGGCGGCGGGTGTTCGAGTGCAGGCCGTCGGCGCCCACGACGAGGTCGAAGGACTGCTCGTCACCGCTGGTGAAGCGGACCTGGACGCCCTCCTCGTGCTGCACGAGGGTGTCGATCGACTCGCCGAAGCGGTACCGGACGCCGGGCCGGGCCGCCCCCGCCAGCAGGGCGGCCAGTTCGTCGCGCAGGATCTCCACGTCGGGGCCGTCCACGGCGCCCCCGGTGGCCGTCCACTCGGTGGTGCGCTTGAGCTCGCGGCCGTCCGCGTCGACGAGGGACATGCCGCGCAGTCCGGTCCGGCGGGCCCGGACCTCCTCCAGGAGGCCCATCCGGTCGATGATCTCCAGGGCGTTGCCCCGCACGTCCACCGCCTGTCCGCCGCCCCGCAGTTCCGGGGCGCGCTCGACGACCGTGACGCGGAAGCCGTAGCGCTCCAGCCAGTAGGCGAGGGCGGTGCCGGCGATGCCCGCGCCGGAGATCAGGACCGAGGTGGTGCGCGAGTGGTGCGGTCGGGTGCTGTTCGACGTGGTGCTCGACATGGTGGACCTCCCGTGAGTCGATGTCGTGCCGCCAGTCTCGCCACGGCGGCCGACAGGTCGCTCACAGGACGCTGACACGACCGGCGAGCGACCGCCAGACCGCCGACAGGCCACCGGCAGACCACCGGCAGGCCGCGTCACCGACCGTGTCACCGGCCAGGCCAGGGCGGCAGCCTGTGACCTGGGGTCACAGGATGACCGCCTGTCTGGCTGGCCGCGGGGGCCGTCCGCAGGATGGCCGCATCGGACTCCTGCCCTCCCGTCGCGGCCGCTTCCGCCTGCCGTCCGAAGGCCCGGCCGCTCCCTCGCACGACAAGGTGGTGATCGCTGTGAGCAGCATCTCCGACCCGCCCCGACCCGAACAGGCCGAGGACGTCCCGCCCCTGGCGCCGGCCCAGGCCTTCGAACGGTGGCGCTACGCGGGAGTGTTCCTCCTGCTGTTCCTGTTCGGCACGGAGACCTTCCTGGTGTCGCCGCTGCTGCCGACCATCGCGGACTCGGTGCACACCACCGAGGCGGCCGCCGCCTCCAGCGTCACCGCCTACGTGCTGGTGTACGCCGTCGCGGCGCCCTTCCTCGGGCTGCTGAGCGACCGGTTCGGCCGCCGCCGCACCCTGGTGGCGGGCACCGTGCTGTTCGTCGTGTCCAACGCGGCGGCCGCCCTCTCCACCGGGCTGACGCTGCTGGTCGTCTCCCGCGCGGTGGCCGGGCTGGCGGCGGCCGCGGCCGGGCCGGCGATCTGGGCGCACATCGCCGAGACCGCGCCGGATGCGGTGCGCGGCCGGGCCCTCGGCCTGGGCATGGCGCTGTTCTCCTGCGGCCAGGTGATCGGCGTGCCGCTCGGCGGCTTCCTCGCCGGGCTGGCCGGCTGGCGGTCGGCGTTCTGGGCGCTGACCATCGGCACCGCGGCGGCGGTCCCGCTGCTGCTGAGCCAGGTCCAGCGCCGTTCGGCGCAGGCGGCCGCGCCGCAGGTGGGGGCGGTCCGGGCGATCCTGGCGGGCTGGGCCGACCCGACGCTGCGCCGCGCCCTGCTGGTCAACACGGTGTTCAACACGGCCAACCTGGGCGCCTACACCTTCCTCGGCGCGGTGCTGGTGCAGCGCTTCGACCTGTCGGTGCAGGCCCTGGGCCTGGTGGGCGTGCTGGTCGGTGCGGGCAGCCTGGTCGGCTCGCTGCTGGGCGGCCGGCTCGGGGACCGGGCCAGGACCGCCGGGCGCTCCGACCTGCCGATGCTGCCGCTGTGGGGCGTGCTGCTGGCGGCGGGCGTCGCGCTGGCGGCCAAGGGGCCCGGTCTGGTCCTCGCCCTGGCCGGCGTGGTGGTGTGGTTCCTGGCCTCCGGTGGCTTCGTGACGGACCAGCAGACGCTGGCCGGCACCATCGCCCCGGAGCTGCGGGCGACCTCCAGCGCGTGGCTGACCTCGACCATGTACGCGGGCACCGGCCTCGGCGCCTGGGCGATCGGCACCTTCGGCAACGTCGCGGACGGCACCCTGCTGATCGGCACCGGGCTCGCGCTGGTGGCCGCCCTGGGCGCGCTGGCGGTCAGCCTCGGCCTGCGCCGGTCCACCGCGTCGGGCGCCTGAGGCCCCGCCGGAACGGCCGGGATGCCCGGCAGGGCCGGCGGCTCAGCCGACCCGGCGCTCCCCCTCCACGCCGCCGACCGCGCGCAACGGATGATCGACCAGTTCGGTCATCCGCGCCCGGTCGGCGGCGCCGTGCGGGGTGAACAGCAGCACCGTCGCGGTCGGGTCGTCCACCGGGTGGAAGGAGGACAGCGTCAGCCGGACCGGGCCGAGCCCGGCCGGCTCGACGGTGACGGTGCGGACGGTCAGCTCCGCCACCGAGTGGCACCCCCACCAGTGCCGGAACTCGGGCGCGTCCTCGTCCAGGTGCCGGTAGACCTCGCCGGTGCGCGGATCGGCCAGGGCGGGGCCGGCCTGCGCCCGGAACTGCTGGAAGACGTTCATGGCGAGCGGCTCCCAGTCGCGGAACACGGCCCGCACCCGGTGGTCGGCGGCCATCACCCACATCAGGTTGCGCCGGTCCGCGGGGACGAACTCGGGCGAGCCCCAGAGCGCGACCCAGGCGGCGTTCCAGCCGAGCAGGTCGAAGTGCCGGTCGAGCAGGACGGCCGGGCTGGTGGGCCAGGAGTCCAGGACCGGCCGGATGGCCTCGGCGAGCCGGTCGGCGCCGTCCTCCGAGGCGGCGGCCGCCGTCGGCTCGTGGTAGCCGGCCAGGCGCATGGCGTGCCGCAGCCCGGCCGCGTCCAGCCGCAGCACCCGGGCGATCGCCTCCAGCACCTGCCGGGAGGCGGTGACCCGCCCCTGCTCGACCCAGGTGTACCAGGCCAGGCCGACGCCGGAGAGGGAGGCGACCTCCTCCCGGCGCAGACCGGGGGTGCGGCGCCGGGTGGTGGCGGTGAGGCCGACGTCGGAGGGCTTGAGGAGCTCGCGATGGGCGCGCAGGAAGGCGCCGAGTTCCCTGCCTGCGGGGGGAGTTGACACGGTTGGCTCCTCGGCCCTGGTCGGTGCCGTCGAATGCGGGGGTGTGGGCTGCCACCAGCGTAGACGCAGCCCGCCGCCCACCCCAGGGGTGAGCGGCGGGCTACACATGTTGTTAACGAGACGTCAGCTGCCACAGCCGGACGGGCATGTGGCTGACGTGGCCGCGCTCCTGCTGCCGGCGCCAGGCGCTCTCGCCGACGGCCCGGAAGAAGGCGGGCCGCTGCTGCGCCGGCACCGCACGGCTGTAGTAGTCGCCGAAGGTGGCGGCGTGGAAGTGCTCGTACTGGGCGGCGCCGTCGACGGTGACCACGGCGTCGCGCTCCAGGTGGCCGGCCACCGCGAGGTGCGGGCCCACCACCGCCGCGAGCTCGTCGACGGTCCTGGTCCGGGTCGCGATCGGCAGCACCCCGGCGCGTTCCAGCACGCCGGGCACCTCGTCGTACGGGGTGCCGAGGGCGACCAGGGCGTCGCGGACCAGCTCGTCCTCGCCGCCGAGGCCGTGCTCGTCCCGGGCCGGGTGGTAGGTGGTGAGCAGGAAGCGGCCGCCGGGGGCGAGGTGGGCGGCGGCCCAGGCGAAGATCCGTTCCTCGTCCGGGTACAGCCAGTGCAGCACCGAGGTCTGGGTGATCACGTCGGCCCGGAACGGCAGCGGCTCGGGCACGGTGAGGTCGGCCCGGTGCAGGGCGACCCGCTCGCCGTAGGGCTGGAGCCGGGCGGCGGCCTCGGCGATGCGGTGCTCGGAGCGTTCCAGGCCGACGGCGCGCCGCAGGGAGGGGAAGCGCTCCAGGGCCTCCTGGAGCAGCTGGCCGATCCCGCTGCCGAGGTCGATCAGGGACTCGGGGGCTCCGGTGACCTGGTCGAGCACCCAGTCCCGGTCCTGGACCTGGCGCAGCCGGCTGGCGTCGGCGTACCCCGCGAGGGTACGGGCCTGGATCTCGACGGCGGACGTGCTCACGGCTGGTTCTCCTCCACGGTGGACGACTGCTCGGTCGGCGGCTGGTCGGTCGGCGGCCGGTCGGTAGCCGGCTGCGCCGCGGCGGCGGGCTGCTCCGCGACGCCCTGGTCGACCAGGTGCAGCAGCCGTTCGCGGGCGGCGCTCTGGTCGTACCGCTTGAAGAGGTTGATCCGGTTGCGGGCCAGGTCGCCCCGGTGCACGTACTCGTAGAGGTCCTGGCGCTGGCCGAAGCCGTCGCCGGTCAGCTCCCAGGCGATCCGGAAGAGCCGGGCCTTGCGTTCGGCGTCGATGTCCCGGCCGCGCATGTAGCGGTCCAGGTGCGGGCGCAGCCGGGGGTTGGCGAGGTCCCCGGCGGTGGGCTGGATGAGCAGCCCGGAGGCGCCGATCCTGCGGACGATCTCGACCGCGCTGCCGGCCACCTCGGCCGACCAGACCCGGGAGGCCGCCGTGTCGCCGGGGGCG
The DNA here is from genome assembly GCF_040304045.1 of Kitasatospora sp. NPDC094016. Lineage (NCBI taxonomy): Bacteria > Bacillati > Actinomycetota > Actinomycetes > Kitasatosporales > Streptomycetaceae > Kitasatospora > Kitasatospora sp. NPDC094016. The sequence continues at coordinate 91,588 of NZ_JBEOUK010000020.1, read as the reverse complement.
AACAGGCCGCCGTCGGTGAGGCCGCCGCGCGCCTCGGCGGCGTCGAGGAAGTACTCGGTCAGTTCGGCGTACCCGGCGAGGCGGCCCAGGTCCTCCTGGATGTTGCGGAAGCCGTCCACGCCGATCGACTCGGCGACCAGGGTGGCGCCGGCCAGCAGGGTCCGCAGCCGCTCGCGGTAGCGGATGTGGCCGACGTAGGCGCTCCAGGCGTTGATCCGGCCGAGGCCGGTGCGCGCCAGGTTCGCGTCGCGCAGCAGGAAGACGCGGTCCCAGGGCACCAGGACGTCGTCGAAGAAGAGCATCGCGTCCTGCTCGTCGAACCGCGCGCCGAGCGGGTGGGCGTGCCCCCAGGAGGCGGTGCCGAGCGGTTCGCGGGCGAGGGTGATCAGGCCGGGGGTGTTGAGCGGCAGGGCGAACCAGGTCACGAACTGCTCGCCGCGGCCCTCGGTGAACGACGCCGAGAGGTAGACCAGCACCTCGTGGGCGATCGGGGCGAGCGTGGTGAGCTGCTTGGCACCGCGCACGACGATGCCCCGGTCGTTCTCCTCCACGACGCGCAGGGCGAGGTCCGGGTCGTCCAGCGGGTTGGCGGAGCGGTCGATCTGCGGGTCGCCGAGGGCGTGCGAGAGGACCAGGTCGTTGCTCGCGCAATGCCGGTACCACGCCTCGGCGTTGGCGCCGAAGCGCGGGTCGGCCCCGGCCAGCCGGTGCCGGAAGTCGTAGACGCCGACGGCGATCGAGGCCATGAAGGCGGGTGAGCGGCCCTGCTGCCCCAGTGCCTCGGCGTGCCACAGCTCGGCGCTGCGGCGCTGGAGCCGCAGGTCCTCCAGGGTGCGCGGGGGCTGGTAGGCGCGGGCGAGCCGCAGGCCGCTGTCCGGGTCCTCCCAGGTGAGCAGGTCGCGGTGGGCGGGGTCGTGCTGGAGGTCGATCAGGCGGGCCAGTTCGTCCACGGCCGGGCGGAACGCGGGGTGCTCGGCGGGGTTCGCGATGCGCTTGCCGTCGAGGTAGAGCTCGCGGCCGTCGTCCAGTTCGGCCCGGTACCGGTCGCCGGTCAGCAGGCCGCGGGCGGTGGCGGGTGCGCCGCGGCCGGTGATGGTGCCCAGCAGTGTCATGCGCCAACTCCGTTTGATGTCAAGGGTTCAAGGGTTCAAGGGTTCAAGGGTTTCGGGTCGATCACGCGGTACCGGCCGTCGTGGTAGAGCAGCGGGTCGCCGTCGCCGCGGTCCGCGGCGGCGACCCGGCCGACCAGGATGGTGTGGTCGCCCCCGGGCAGGGTGGCGTGCAGCCGGCAGTCGAACCAGGCCAGGGCGTCGTCGACGAGCGGGGCGCCGGTGACGGCCGTCCGCATCGGCACCGCGGTGAAGCCGCCGAGCGCGCGCCCGGCCCCGGGGGTGGCGAAGCGCCGGGCCACCGCCGACTGACTGTCCGTCAGGACCGAGAGGCCGAACCGCCCGGCGGTGCGGGCCGCGGCCACGAGCGGGCTGTGGCGGCTGACCGCGACGGTGACCAGCAGCGGGTCGAGGGAGAGGGTGCTGAAGGAGGAGACCGTCTTGGCGAAGACCTCCTCGTCCGCGCGGGTGGTGACCACCGCGACCCCGGTGGTCCAGCCTCGGGAGGCGGCCCGGAAGGCCTCCTCGGTGGCCTTCGCCGTGGTCACGGCCGCCGCGGGGCCGCTCATCGCAGCCCCACCCGGTAGGCGCGCAGCCACTCGTCGACCTGGACCAGGTGGTCGAGGCCGCCGACCGGGTTCGGCGCGGTGCGCGGGCTGGGCAGCGGGCGGCCCTCGGCGAGCAGCCGGCGGACCAGCTCGCGGTCCACCAGCTCGAAGACCGGCGCGTTCGGGTCGGCCAGCAGCTCGTGCGCCCGGGCGGTGAGCACCTCGGTGTAGCGGACGGCCGGGGTGGACGGGTAGCCGCTCTTGGGCCGGTCGGTGACCTGCGGCGGGAGGAGGTCCCGGACGGCGTCCCGGAACAGGCCCTTGGCCCGCCCGTCCGGCGCCTTGAGCGCCCACGGGACGTTCCAGAGGTACTCCACCAGGCGGTGGTCGCAGAACGGCACCCGTACCTCCAGGCCGACCGACATCGACACCCGGTCCACCCGGTCCAGCAGCGGGGGGAGCCAGCGGGTGAGCGCGAGGTGGAAGACCTCGCGGATCCGCGCGTCGGCGGCCGACTCGCCGGGCAGGCGCGACACCTCGCCGAGCGAGCGGTGGTAGGCGGCGGCGGTGTACTCCTCGGGGCGCACCTCGGCCCGGACGTCCGGGCGCAGCAGGTCCGCCGGCACGGCCTTGCCGTGCAGCCACGGGAAGGTGGGCGCGGCGACGGCCCGCGCGTCGTGGAAGTACGGGTAGCCGCCGAAGATCTCGTCCGCGGCCTCGCCGGAGAGCGCGACCGTGGAGCGCCGCCGCACCTCGCGGAAGAGCAGGTGCAGCGAGGCGTCCATCTCGCCCCAGCCGGGCCGGTCCCGGGCGCGCAGGACGGCGTCCCGGGCGTCCAGCAGGTCGTCGTCGGGCACCAGGACGGTGGTGTGCAGGGTGCCGATGTGCTCGGCGGCGGCCTGCACGTACGGGGCGTCGAGGGTGGTCCGCCAGGCGTCCGGGGTGCGGTCGGTGCTCCCGGGGAAGTCCACCGAGAAGCTGGCGATCTTCCCGTGGCCGGCCCGTTCGCGGGCGGCCGCGGCCAGCGCGGTGACGGCGCTGGAGTCGACGCCGCCGGAGAGCAGGGTGCACAGCGGCACGTCGCTGATCAGCTGCCGTTCGACGGCGTCGGCGAGCAGGTCCCGGACGGTGCCGCGGGTGGTCGCGGCGTCGTCCCGGTGCTCAGCCGACTCCAGCCGCCAGTAGCGGAGTTCGCGGGTGGCGCCGCGGCCGACGACCACCAGGTGGCCGGGCCGGACTTCGTACAGCCCGCGGAACAGCCCGTGGCCGGCGCTCGGCGCGGCGGGCAGCGCGAACAGTTCGGCGATGCCCTCGGCGTCCAGTTCGGCGCGGAACAGCGGGTTCGCGAGCACCGCCTTGGGCTCGGAGCCGAACAGCACCCCGGTGGCGTGGGCGTGCCAGTACAGCGGCTTGATGCCGAGGTGGTCGCGGACCAGCAGCAGTTCCTCGCGCGCGGCGTCCCACAGGGCGTAGGCGAAGATGCCGTTGAACCTGGCCGGCGCGTCCTTGCCCCACTGGAGGTGGGCCCGCAGGACCACCTCGGTGTCCGAGCGGGTCCGGAAGACGTGCCCGAGGGCCTCCAGCTGCGCGCGCAGCTCGCGGTGGTTGTAGAGCTCCCCGTTGTAGCACAGGACGGCGCCGGCGTCGGGCCCCGGTCGGTCGGCGAGCGGCTGGGCCCCGCCGTCCAGGTCGATCACGGACAGCCGGCGGTGGCCGAACGCGGCGTGCCGGGAGAGCCAGACGCCGTCCGCGTCCGGGCCGCGGCAGGCCAGGGTGGAGGTCATCTCCCGGACCGTCCGCGCCTGGTGGCGCAGGTCGGTGTCCCAGTCGATCCAGCCGGTGACACCGCACATCTCAGGACTCCCCCGGTTCGTCGTTGGCGGCGGGCCCGGCCGCGGCGCTCGACTCCCAGCGGCAGCCGTGGCCGGTCGGGCCGTTGGTCAGGCGGTGCGCGGGCCGGTAGCCCTTGGCGCGGATGTTGGCGGACAGCGCCTCGGTGCAGTAGGTGCAGGGCGAGGCGAGGGTCAGCTGGACGCCCGAGCGGCGGGCCTTCTCGCGGTAGTCCCAGATCGCACAGTGCGTGATGGTGAGCGCCGCGTGCTCGGCGCCGGGCGGGTCCTCGTCGTCGAACTCGTACTCCGAGCCGTACAGTTCGGCCTGCCGGGCGATCCGGTGGATCGGGTCGGCGGCGCCCCGGCCGTGGTCGGGTTCGACCTCGCGGTGCACCTCGGCGTTGGACCGGGCCCAGTCCCCCAGCCCCTCCTCGCCGTAGCGGCGCACGAGGAAACGTTCCATCAGCGCCTGGTCGCGGAAGAACACCCGCTGCCACTCCGGGGCCGGGGCGTCCGGCGCGGGGAGGTCGGCGAAGAGCTCGGACTGCAGCACGAACCAGTCGGTCAGGTGCAGCCCGTTCCCGCGCGACACCAGGTACCGCGTCAGGCCCGCCTCGGCCTCGTGCAGCCGCTGGCGCCAGAGCGCGGACCGCTCGGCGTCCGACATCGCGCGGTACGGGGACCTCGGCTGCTCCGCGCCGGGGCTCCGGTGGCTCGCGGCGGCCAGCACCGCCGTGCGCGGGCCGGCGTCGGCACCCGCCGCACCGGCGGACCCGGTCGGGCCCCCGGTCCTGTCGGACACACCCCCCATCGGGCCATCTCCCTTCGGCTGGACGATCCTTCGGACCGTCTCGTGTGGTGGTCGTTTCCCGCCACGCTACGGAGCGGGCCAGGCGCCCCGGTAGCCCCGAACGGCGCCGCTCAGGGCGCCGATCGTCGCCTCGCGCATGCTCCGAAGGTCACCCGCGGGAGGCGGCCGGAACACGACGGAGGGCGGGCCCCGCGCGCTGCGGGGCCCGCCCTCCGGAGGGTGGCGACGAAGATGTGCTGAGGCGAACTACCCGGCGAGGCCGTGCCGGTGGGCGTAGAGCGCGGCGCGCAGCCGGTCGGGTTGCCCGATCTTGCGCATGGCCTGGGTGAGGTGCTTCTTCACGGTCGCCTCGGCCAGGGCGAGTTCCCGCCCGATCTCGGCGTTGCTCAGTCCGAGCCCTAGCTGGACCAGCACCTCGCGCTCACGCTCCGTCAGTCCGGCGTGCTGCGGCGGCAGTTCGCCGACGTGCTGCGGGGGCACCGCCGCATGGGAGCGGGCCGGCGGCGGCGCCGGCAGGAACACCGACCCGCCCGCCGCGGCGAGTTGGACGGCGCTGATGATCCGGTCCTCGGCCAGGTCGAGCGGGAAGCAGCCGCTGGCCCCGGCCAGCAGCATCCGGCTCGCCTCGGCGGTCGACTCGGCCCGGCGCAGCAGCAGCACCCGGGCGTCGGGCGCCGCGTCCGGGCCGCGCAGCGCCACCACGACGGCGAGGTCGGCCTCCAGGCTCGCGCCCCGGCCGAGCAGGATGACGTCGGGGGCGACCCGGCGCACGGCGGCCACCGCGCGCAGCGGGTCGCCGGTGGACCCGACCACGGCCAGTCCGGGCACGGTCGTCAGCACGCTGCGCAGCCCGGCGCTGGCCACCGAGTGCCGCTCGACCAGGAACACCCGGGCGTCGGCCGTGCGGTCGCGGTCCTCCTCCACGCACATCGGATGGCCGCACCCGCACCCGGTGGCGGTCGGCCCCGCCGGCGGTGGCGGCGTCACCGTCTCCGCCAGCAGCTGGTGACCGGCGATCAGGTCGAGCGGGTTGTCGATCTCGGCCTGCGCCGGGGGTGCGGCGCGCACCGGCGGCGCGCCCGCGGCGGGGGCGTCCACCAGGGTGGCGCCGCCACAGGCGCCGCGTCGGGCGGGAAGCCGGCGGCCGCGCGGGCCGGCCGGGGCGGCGAGCTTGCTCACTGCTGCCATCGCGCACCCCCGGGGGCGGAGGCAGGGCGTCTGAGGTACGGCATGGCGATACGGTCCCCTTGCTGGTGGCGGGCCGGGCCGGTGGGCACGGGTGCTGCGGCGAGGATCCGTCGAGGACGCGCACGGGCGTCGGCTGCGGAATCCGGGACTGGGAAGGGGCGCCGACCGCAGCGGCTGGGAACGGGGCGGTCAGCGCGCAGCGCGCGGGCGACAGAGCTCGTCGAAACACCGTCGGTGCCACGAGCCGCCGATCCCGACCAGGGTGATGTCGGTCCGCCGAATAGCCATGCGGGGAACCCTAGGTCCGGTTCCTCGTGCAGGTCAAGGACGGAACCGTGGCTCGGCGCCCAGGGCAGTGGCGGTCCTGACACTCCGGATGCTGTGACCAGGAGTAACAGCATCAAGTGCTGACTGGCTGTCCGGGCCACCGGTCCGCAACGCTCCTCCAAGCGGCCGCAGCGGCCGGAGCGGCACCGACGTCCCCCGTCCCACGGACCGCCCGACCCGTGCTCCGGCACCCGATCCCGCCCGGACGCGGCATCCGCCCCCGGCGAACGGCCCGTCCCACGGCCCCGGTCCGGCGCGCCGGCACCCCGGACGCCGCCGGTGACTGCCGGTTACCGCCGGCGACCGTCCCGACCCGCTCCCGAACCGCCCCTCCCGGAAGGACCACCAGCCCCATGCCCGCCCCGCCCAACCGGCCCGCCGCCGGCCAGTCCGGCGCCACGCCACGGAGGGCCGGGTGACCCGCTTCCTGCTGCGCCGCCTCCTGCTGGCCGTACCGACCCTGCTCGGCGTCACCGCCGTCGTCTTCGCGACCGTCACGCTCGTCCCCGGCGATCCGGTGGCCCTCTTCCTCGGGCCGGGCGCACCGCCCGAGGCCCGCCGCGAGCTCTCCGAACGGCTCGGCCTGGACCAGCCGTTGCCCGTCCGCTACGCCTCCTGGCTCTGGCACGCGCTCACCGGCGACCTCGGCACCTCCGTCTCCGGCCAGCGCCCGGTCGCCGACCTGCTGCTCCCGGCGCTCGGCCAGACCCTGACCCTGACCGCGGCCGCCTTCCTGCTGGTGCTGGTCGGCGGGGTGGCGCTCGGCGCCGTCGGCGCGCTGCGCCCGCGCGGCCCCGGCGGGCGGATCTCCGGCGCGCTGTCCGCCCTCGCGGTCTCCGCCCCGCAGTACTCGGTGGCCCTGCTGCTGATCGCCGTCTTCGCCGTGGGCCTGCGCTGGCTGCCCGCCGGGGGCACCCACGACGTGTTCGGCTCCGGCGGCCTGCCCGACCTGGCCCGCCACCTGGTCCTGCCGGCCGTGGCCGCCGCGCTCGTCCCGCTCGGGCTCACCGCCCGGGTGTTCCGGGCCGCGCTGGGGGGCGTGCTGGCCGGCGAGCTGGCCGACTCGCTGCGCGCCCGCGGCCTGCGCCCGGCCACCGTGCTGCGGCACTGCGTGCACAACGCCTCGCCGGCGCTGCTGACCATCGGCGGCCTGCAACTCGCCTACCTCCTGGAAGGGGTGATCTTCGTGGAGACCCTGTTCGCCTGGCCCGGCGTCGGCCGGCTGCTGTACGACGCCCTCACCTCCCGCGACCTGCCCCTGGTGCAGGGCGGGGTGCTGGTGGTGGCGGTCGCGTTCGTCGGCGTCAACATCCTCGTGGACGCGGCGCACGCGGCGATCGACCCGCGAGTAAGGAACTGATGTGACGTCACGTGTCCTCGCCCGAGCGAACCTCGGCCTGACCGTCCCCGCCGCGCTGGCCGCGCTGCTGGTCCTGCTCGCGCTCGCCGCGCCGCTGGTCGCCCCGTACGACCCGGCCGCCGGGCGGCTGGCGGACCGGCTGCTCGACCCGGGCAGCCCCGGCCACCCGCTCGGCACCGACGGCCAGGGCCGCGACCTGCTCAGCCGGCTGATCTGGGCCGGGCGCGCCTCGCTCACCGGCGGGCTCGTCCCCGTCGCGGTGGCCGCCGTCGCCGGCACCCTGCTCGGCGTCGTGGCCGGGCTCGGCGGCCGGATCACCGAACAGGCCCTGCTGCGCCTGCTGGACGTGCTCTACGCCTTCCCCGGGGTGCTGCTGGCGATCGCCATCGCCTCGCTGCTCACGCCCGGCCTGGGTGCGACCGTGCTCGCGCTGTCGGTGGTGCTCACCCCCGCGGTGGCGCGGGTCGCGTTCACCGAGACCCGGCGCGTCCGGGCCGCCGAATACCTGGTGGCCGCCCGGGTCAGCGGCGCCGGCTGGGGGGCTCTGGTCCTGCGCCAGGTCGCCCCGGTGGTGGCGCCGGTGGTCCTGGTGTACGCGTCCTCGCTGGTCGGGCTGGCCATCATGTACGCCGCAGGCCTGTCCTTCCTCGGGCTCGGGGTCGCCCCGCCGACCGCCGAGTGGGGCGCGATGCTGGAGGAGCTGCGGCCCTCGCTGCTCACCCACCCCTGGGTGGCGGTCCTGCCGGCCCTGGTCATCCTCGCCGTCTCGGTCGTCTTCAACACCCTCGGCGAGACGCTGCGCACCCGCGTCGGCGACACCGCCGCCCTGCTGGCGCACGCCGCCCCCGCCGCCGCGAGCCGGTCCACCGGCCGGGCCGCCGACCGCTCCGCCGACGGCTCGGCCCGGCCCCGGGCCGCGAAGCGGGTGGGCGCATGAACGCGCTGCTGGAGATCGACGGCCTGACCGTCGAGTACCCCGGCGGGGTCCGGGCCGTCGACGACGTCTCCCTCGCCCTGCCCGCCGGCCGCTCCCTGGTGCTGCTCGGCGAATCCGGCAGCGGCAAGACCACCGTCGCCCGCACCGTGCTCGGGCTGCCGGGCCACGGCGCCGCCGTCACCGGAGGCGTCCGGCTCGCCGGGACCGACCTGCGGGCGCTCGGCGAACGCGAACTGGCCGACGTCCGCGGCCGGCGGATCGGCTACGTGCCGCAGGACCCGACCGCCTCGCTCGACCCGCTGCGCCGGATCGGCCCGCAGCTCGCCGAGGTGCTGCGGCGGCACGGCATCGCCGCCGACCGCCGGGCCGCCCGCGCGGCCGTCCCGAAGCTGCTCGCCACCGCCGGCATCCCGGATCCGGAACGCGTCGCCCGGGCCTACCCGCACGAGCTCTCCGGCGGCCTGCGCCAGCGCGCCGCCATCGCCGTCGCGATCTGCTGCGGCCCGGAACTGCTGATCGCCGACGAGCCGACCACCGCGCTCGACGCGCTGATCCGCGGGCGGATCCTCGACCTGTTCACCACCCTGCGCGCCGACTGCGGCATCGCCCTGCTGCTGGTCACCCACGACCTCGCGGCGGCCCGCCGGATCGGCGGCACCGTGGCCGTCATGCGGGCCGGCCGGGTCGTCGAACTCGGGCCCGCCGAACGGGTGCTGGGCGACCCGGAACACGCCTTCACCGCCGCCCTGGTGGCCGCCGAACCGGGAGCCCGCCGATGAACGCCGTCGACCACACCCGCCCGGGCCCGCTCCTGGTCGCCGACGCCGTCACCAAGCGCTACGGCGACCGGACCGCCCTGGACGCCGTCAGCCTCACCGTCGCGCCGGGCGAGACCGTCGGCCTGGTCGGCGAGTCCGGCTCGGGAAAGTCCACCCTGGCCCGGCTCGCCCTCGGGGTGCTGGCCCCCGACGCCGGCAGCGTCCGCTTCGCCGGCCGCGATCCGTACCGGCTGCGCGGCCGCGCCGACCGGACGCTGCGGGGCCGCCTCCAGTTCGTCCCGCAGGACCCGCGCGGATCGCTCAACCCCAGCCTGCGCGCCGGGGAGGCGGTCGCCTTCGCGCTGCGCCTGCACGGCACGCCGCGCGCCGAACGCGCCGCCGCCGTCGCCCGGCTCTTCACCCAGGTCGGCCTGGAGCCCGCGCTCGCCGACCGCTACCCCCGGGAGCTGTCCGGCGGGCAGCTCCAACGGGTGGCCGTCGCCCGGGCCCTGGCCACCGGACCGGACCTGGTCGTCTGCGACGAACCGACCTCCGCCCTCGACCGCAGCGTGCAGGCCCGCCTGCTCGACCTGCTGACCGACCTCCAGGAACGCACCGGCCTGGCCTACCTGTTCATCTCCCACGACCTCGCCGTCGTCCGGCACCTCGCCCACCGGGTGTTGGTGCTGCGGCACGGCCGGGTGGTCGAGGAGGGCCCGGCCGGCCTGCTCTGGGACTCCCCCGCGCACCCGTACACCCGGGCGCTGCTGGAGGCCGCCACCGGCGTCGCGTGACCCGCCGCCGAAACTCCGTACCGACACACCCCCGCACCACCGAACCCCCGCACCACCGAACCTCCGCACCACCGAACCGACGAGGGATCACCATGACGCGCACCAGCCGTATCCGCTCCAGAGCCGTCGCGCTGCCGGCCGCCGCCGTTCTGCTCGCGGCGGCGGCCGGCTGTGCCGGCTCCGACGGCGGCGGCTCCGCGGGGGCGGGCAGCGGTGACGGCCGCGGCGGCACCCTGGTCATCGGCGCCACCGGCAAACTCCCCAACCCCGACACCGTGATCGGCGGCGCCGGCTTCGAGGGCAAGCGGCTGGTCTCCTTCCAGCTCTACGAGGGCCTCACCCGGTACGAACTGCTCAAGGACACCGACAAGCCGCCGGTCGTCACCGGCGCCCTGGCCACCGACTGGCAGGTCGCCGCCGACGCCAGGACGTGGACCTTCACCCTCCGCAAGGGCGTCACGTTCCAGGACGGCACCCCGTTCGACGCCGACGCCGTGGTCTTCAACCTGGCCCGCTACCTCGACAAGAAGAGCCCCGAGTACACCGACGCCCTCGGCGCCGCCGCCGCCGAGTACGCGGGCGACATCGCCTCGTACCGCAAGACCGACGCCGACCACGTCGAGCTGGTCACCAAGGACCCCAACGGCCACTTCCCCGAGGACCTCGCGCACGTCCTGATCGCGAGCCCCACCGCCGTCCGCAAGTCCGGCTCGGCCGACTTCGCCCGGCACCCGGTCGGCACCGGCCCCTTCTCGTTCGTCTCGCAGACCGAGGGCCAGCAGATCGAGCTGGCCGCCAACAAGAGCTACTGGCGCGGCGCCCCCAAGCTCGACCGGCTCGTGATCAAGGCGCTGCCGGACGCCGCGGCCCGCACCGCCGCCCTGCGCTCCGGCGGCGTGAACTGGATCGAGTACCCGAACCCGGACGACATCGACAGCCTCAAGGCCGACGGCGTCCAGCTCGCCACCAACAGCTACGACCACCTCTGGTACTGGATCCTGGACACCTCGAAGGCCCCCTGGGACAACCCGCTGGTCCGCAGGGCCGCCAACTACGCGATCGACCGCAAGGCCATCTCCGAGAAGCTGCTGCACGGCACCGCCGATCCCGCCTACCAGACCGCGCCGCGCGCCACCGCCGCCTACGACCCCGCCGGCGACGTCTACTCCTACGACCCGGCCAAGGCCCGGCAGTTGCTCGCCGAGGCCGGCGTCCCGAACGGCTTCAGCACCTCCGTCACCGTGCCCACCGGCGGCAGCGGCAACCTACTGCCGGTGCCGATCGCCGAGGCCCTCCAGCGGGATCTCGCCGCCGTCGGCATCAAGGTCGAGCTGCGCACCACCGACTGGACCACGCTGATCGGCGCCGAGGCCAAGGGCCAGGTGGCGCTCGACTCGGACGCCGTCGCCCAGTCCACCACGCTGTTCCAGTCCGAGGCGCTGCTGCCGCTGTTCATCGGCTCCAAGAGCCCGTTCTGGACCGGCCACTACGCCAACCCGCAGGTCGACGAGCTGCTCGCCTCCTCGGCCGCCGATGCCGACCAGACCGCCCGGCAGGCCGGGTACCGCAAGGCGCTCGCCCTGGTCACCCAGGATGCGCCCTGGCTGTTCGTGGTCAACGACCGCAATCCGCGGGCCCTTTCGCCGAAGGTCCAGGGGCTCGTGCAGCCGCAGTCCTGGTTCCTCGACCTGACCACCGTGTGGGTCCGCTGACCCGCGGACACCGCCTCTCCCCCGGCTCCGAAGAGCACCGCGCACCACAGGAAGGACGGCCATCCCGATGACCGACCCGCACCGACCGCACCACCACAGCGGGACCGTCCCGCCCGGCTCCGCGCACGCCCCCGCGCCCGCCGCGCCGCCCAAGTGGGGCATCACCCTCCCGCTGCCCGGCCTGACCATCGACCGGCACCGGTTCCTGGTCGAGCGGCTGCCCGACCTCGGCTACACCGACGTGTGGAGTGCCGAGGGCGGCGGCACCGACGCCTTCACCCCACTGGCCGCCACGGCGGCCTGGTCCCCCTCGCTGCGAATCGGCACCGGCATCGTCCCGGTGCACACCCGCGGCCCGGCCGTGCTCGCCCAGACCGCCGCGACGCTCGCCCAACTCGCCCCGGGCCGACTGCTGCTGGGCATCGGCGCCTCGGTTCCCGCGCACGTCACCGACATCAACGGCATCCCGTTCGACGAGCCGTTCAAGCGGACCAGGGACGTCCTGCGCTTCGTCACCCGGGCGCTGCGCGGCGAGTACGTCACCGGCGGGTTCGACACCTTCGACATCACCGGCTACCGGCTGCCGCACCCGCCGACCGAGCCGGTCAAGGTCATCCTGGGCGCGCTGCGGCCCAACATGCTCCGGCTCGGCTTCAACGAGGGCGACGGCGCCATCACCAACCTGCTGTTCCCGCACGACGTGCCGAAGATCCTGGACGCCGTCGGCCCGCAGCCGCCCGGGAAGGAACTGGTCGTCAAGGTCTTCGTCTGCCCCACCGAGGACACCGACTACGCCCACCGCGCCAGCCGTCCGTTCCTCGCCTGGATCCTCAACCGCGAGCCGTACCGCAAGTTCCACGAGTGGCTGGGCCACGGCGAACTCCTCGCCGAGACCCACCGGCTCTGGGCGGCCGGCGACCCGGAGAGCGCCCAGAAGGCGCTGCCCGACGAGGTCGTCGACGGGCTGTTCATCAGCGGCTCGCCGGAGGAGTGCCGGGAGCGCATCCTCGCCTACCACCGCCCCGGGGTCACCACCATCCAGCTGTACGTGTCGCTGCCGCCCGAGGTGTTCGTCAGCCGCGCCAAGCTGCTCGACACCCTGGCCCGGCTCGGGCCGGCCGCCCTCTGACCGTCGGGCCGCACCCGTCCCCATCCCCTGTCACCCTCACGACGCCCACGACGCTCACGACCGGAGGAGAGCCGTGCCACTCGAAATCCGCGGCGGGGTCCGCGCCGCACCCGTCCCCGGCCACACCGCGCAGGAACGCCAGGCCCTGCGCTGGGCCCCCGACGGCCGCGACCGCACCGCCGACCCCGCGTACGTCGCCCGCACCGCGCGGGAGAACGAGGAGGACGGGCTGGACAGCGCCCTGGTGGTGCAGTCCAGTTCGTGGCCCGACCCGTGGCTGGTGGCCTCGTGGGCCCTGGCCGCCACCACACGGCTGCGCATCGCGGTCGCCCACCGGGTCGGCACCACCGCGCCGACCGTCGCCGCCCGCTCCCTCGCGACCCTGGACCGCCTCTCCGGCGGGCGGGCGGCGGCCCACGTCATCATCGGCTCCAGCGACCACGACACGGCCCGCGACGGCGACCTCCTGGACAAGCAGGAGCGCTACCGCCGGGCCGACGAGTACCTCGACCTGTTCACCCGCTACCTCGCCGCCGACCAGGACATCGACCACAAGGGCGAGTTCTACACCGTCTCCGCCGCCCGGCCCGGCCTGCACCCCAGACCCGGCGGCGAGCTGCTCTCCTTCGGCGGCTCGTCACCGCAGGGCCTCGACCTGGCGGCCCGCTACGCGGAGGTCTACGCCGTCAGCCCGCTGCCGCTGCCGGACACCCGGCGGCGGATCGCCCAGGTCCGCACCGCCGCCGCCGCGCACGGCCGGAGCCTGCGAATCTGGCGGCACGTCACCGTCGTCCTCGCCGACACCGACGAGGCGGCCCGCGACCGGGTCCGCCGGCTGCGCCGCGACGCCCTCCGCCTCACCTCCGGCGGCGGCGGGCCCTGGACGGAGGCCGTCCAGCTCGACCGCGACCGCGAGCGCGGCCGCTCCGACCCGTCCCGGGGCGACGAGCAGGTGGCCGCCTACATCCGCCGCTCCCTCACCGCCGCCTACGCCGGCTCCCCCGCCACCGTCGCCGCCCGCATCGGCCTGCTCCGCTCGGCCGGCGTGGACATCGTCCAGCTCGACCTCCCCGTCGAGACCGACCAGGACCGCGAGCTGCGGCGCAGCCTCGTCCGCCACCTCCGCACCGGCCTCGGCACCCCCGCCGACCGCCGCGTCTGGTGACCGGCGCCCCCGTTCGGCCGGGGAACGCACACCCGGGCGGATCACCGCCTACGACTGCTTCCGCAGCGCGGGCGCCAACGCCTGGACGTCGAACTGCTCTCCGACATCGTCCAGGCCCTCGGCGCGGACCCGGACCCGTGGCGCCGCGCCTACCGCGCCGCCTGCCGGTGACCGCCGGCTATCCGCGGTCCGGACGCGGAACGGCCGGTCCGGCCAGGGTCGCCTCGGGCTTCGTGTGGAGGATCTCGCGGGCCTGCTCCGCCGCGCGGACGATGCTCTCGGAGACGAAGTCGACGAAGCGGGCGATGTTCTCCAGGCGGGTGGCGGCCGGGGTCTGCGGGCCGAGGACGCCGACACCCTGCCGCGCGACCTCGACGAGGTGGGCGGTGGCGCGGGCGCTGGCCATCATCGACTGGTACCAGACGTCGTCGTCGACGACGTAGCGCTCACGGCGGCGCTCGTCGCGCTCCCGGCGGACGAGGCCCTGGCCGTCGAGGAACGCGATCGCCTTGGAGATCGACGGCGGGCTGACCTGGAGGTGCTGGGCGAGTTCGGACGCGGTGAGGCTGCCGCCGTCGGTGAGGGTGAGGCAGGCCAGCACCCGGGCCGCCATCCTGGGCATGCCGGAGGCCATCAGGACGGTGGTGTACGTCTCCTGGTACTCGCGCACGGCCTCGGCGTCGCGCCCGTGGGCCTGCGGGCGCGCCTCCGGCCCCCGGGGTGCGGCCGGCCCGCGCCGCTGGGCGCGGCGGCGTTCGGTGGCGCGGTGGGCCAGGTCGGCACGGTAGGCGGTGGGGCCGCCGTTGCGCATCACCTCGCGCGTGACCGTCGAGGTGGGGCGGTCGAGACGCCTGGCGATCTCCGCGTAGGCGAGGCCGCCGGCCATCCCCGACGCGATCTGCTGGCGCTCCTGCTGAGTGAGCCTGCCTCCCGGCACCGCGATCCTCCCTCCACGCTTCCCCGAAAGCCCTCACCCTAGCGTTCACCCCCGATCCCATGCAACGAACACGGTGGCTGACGTTGCGTTGAATCCAAGGCCACCGCGCTGACCATCGCGCCTTGAACTGCACTTGTGCTGATGGCTATCGGCGATCCGATTTCCGGTCGCCATGAAGGCAACGTAGCGTTTCCATCACCAGAAACAACGAGCCGCAGCAGGGCGGCCGGCTGGGCCCCGCCCGGCGGAGTCAGGGTGGAGCGCCCGCACGGCGGGCGGCCGTTCGGATGAACTTCCCTCGGAATTACCGCGTTCGGGTGACTCGCGGCCGGCCTCGCCCGCCGGGGCCGTTAGCGTGGCTGACCGTCATCGGCCGTCCGGTCGGGCGGAGCTGCGCGCGGCTCGGGGGTCGGGGGTCGGGGAAAACCGAGGGGCGCAGGCCTTCGCGGGATTCCCCATGCGCCTCCACGCGCCGCTCGCCGTCCGGGGGTGATCCCGACACCGTGCTTCACCAGCTGGGAGGTTCTCCGCCATGCCCGTGTCGAGTCGGTACCTGAAAGCCTGGGAGGGCTTCTGGCGCGACGCACCGGCGGAGGCCGGCGCGGTGATCTGGGACGCGGAGCCGGCGCTCACCGCGAGCGTGCACCTCGCGCTGTTCGCCCCCTACCTCGCCGACCCGGCGCTGCCCCTCGTCGACGTCGGCTGCGGCAACGGCACCCAGACCCGCTTCCTCGCCGAACGCTTCGGCCGCGTCCTCGGGGTCGACCTGTCCGCCGCCGCCGTGGAGCTCGCCCGCACCCAGCATCCGGACGGGCGGCCCGAGTTCGCCCGGCTCGACGCCACCGACGGGCAGGGCGTCCGGGAGCTGCACGCCCGTCTCGGCGATGCCAACGTGTATGTCCGCGCCCTGATCCACCAGTCCGAACCGGCCGACCGCCAGCCGGTTGCCGACGCCATCGCCACCCTGGTCGGGGATCGCGGCCGGGCGTTCGTCGTCGAGCTGTCCGCGTCGGCGAAGGCCGTCCTGGTCGGCCTCGCCCAGAGCCCGCAGGGCCCTCCCCCGAAGCTGCGTCCCGTCTTCGAGCACGGCCTCGCCCCCGCCGAGGTCGTCGACTCGGCCTTCGGCGAGCTGTTCCGCACCGCCGGGCTCACCGTCCTCGCCTCCGGCGAACTGCCCTTGTTCCTCACCGAGTTCGCGCCCGACGGCAGCCGGATCGACCTTCCGTCCCACTGGCTGGCGGTGGGCGCGGACGGCGCGCCGCAGCGGTGACCCGGCGGGGGCGGCCGGCCCGCCGTCCGACCTGGGGGTGCGTCAGTTCCGCGGCGGGGCGGTCTGCCAGACTCCGGGAATGAGACACCAACGGATACCGGACCAGTTCACCGCTCGGGGGCCCGCCCGGGAGCAGGCGGGATGACCGGCGCCGGACCGGACCTGCCCCCTGGTGCGCACCGGGTCCCCTACCGCGATCCCGGGGTGCCGGACCACCGGAGTCCGCTGCGCTTCCTCTGGTGGCTGGTGCGCAGGCAGCGCGGCCGCGTCCTGCTCGGCGCGACCTGGGGCAGCCTGTGGATGTGCGCCCTGATGCTGCCGCCCTACCTGATGTCCAGGACGATCGACGAGGGTCTCCGGGCGCGCGACAGCGGCGCGCTGGTCTTCTGGGTGTCGGCCGTCCTCGCGGTCGGCGCGCTCATCGCCGTCCTCGGCATCCTGCGGCACCGCACCATGACCTTCGTCCGGGTGGACGCCGCGTACCGCACCGTCCAGGTCATCGCCCGGCACGTCAACCGGCTGGGGACGACGCTGCCGCGCCAGGTGTCGGCCGGTGAGCTGACCCACCTCCAGGCCGGCGACATCGGCCGGATCGCGCAGACACTGACCATCACCGGGCCCGGCGTCGGCGCGGTCATCGCCTACCTCGCCACCGCCGTCCTGCTGGTCCGGATCTCCGTCCTGCTCGCGGCGGTGATCCTCCTCGGGGTACCCCTGCTGGCCCTCACCGTCGGCCCGTTGCTGGGGAAGCTGCACGGCGCCGAGGGAAGCTACCGCGAGCAGCAGGGGGCGCTGACCGCCCTGGCCGGCGACCTGGTCGCCGGGCTGGGCGTGCTGAACGGCATCGGCGGCAAGCCGATGTTCGCCCGGCGCTACCGGGAGCGCTCACAGGCCCTCGTCCCGCTCGGCTACCGGGTGGCCTCGTTCACCAGTTGGGTGCAGGCGCTCGGCGCCTGCCTGCCGGTGGTCTTCCTGGCCGTGGTGACCTGGCTCAGCGCCCGGATGGCGGCCGCCGGTTCGATCACGGTCGGTGAACTGGTCTCCGTCTACGGCTACGTGGCGGCCCTGCTGGTGCCCGTCTCCGCCTTCGTCGAGGGCGCGGACGACCTGCCGCGCGGGCTGGTCTCCGCCCGCCGGGTCACCGACATCCTGGCGCTGCGGCCGGAGGCGACGCGTAGCCGGACACTGACGAACCCGCCGGAGGCTCCGGCGGTGCTGAGCGACCCCGACTCCGGCCTGCTGCTGCGGCCGGGGAGGCTCACCGCGCTGGCCGCCGCCCGGCCGGAGGAGGCCCGGGCCGTCGTCGAGCGGCTGGGCGGCTACACCGACTCGGACGCCACCTGGGGGGACACCAGGCTGTCCGACTGGGTGCCCGCCGAGCTGCGGCGCCACGTCCTGGTGTCGGACGACGACGCGTACGTGTTCGGCGGCACGCTCCGCTCCGCGGTGTCGATCCGCGGCGACCGCACCGAGGAGGAACTGCGGCGCGCCCTGCACGCCGCCGCGGCCGAGGACGTCGTCGACGCCCTGCCGGGCGGCCTGGACGCGCCGATCCACGACCGCGCCGGCAACGTCTCGGGCGGGCAGCGCCAGCGGCTGCGGCTGGCCCGCGCGCTGCTGGCCGACCCCGAGGTGCTGCTGCTGGTCGAGCCCACCTCGGCGCTGGACGCGCTCACCGAGGCGGCCGTGGCGGCCCGGATCGGCGCCGTGCGCGGCGGCCGGACCACCCTGGTCGTCAGCACCTCCCCCCTGGTGCTCGGCCGCGCCGACGAGGTGGTCCACCTGGTGGACGGCAAGGTCCGGGCCACCGGCACCCACGGCGAGCTGCTCGCCCGCGACCCCGGCTACGCGGCGCTGGTGTTCCGCGGCAGCACCGACGACCGCCCGCAGAGCGTTCCGGCGAGCGGCACGACCGACACCGAGGAAGGACCGGCCCGATGAGCGACCTCGACGGCCCCGACGGCCCCGACCGCCCCCACGACCGCCACGCCCCCCACCGCCTCCCGGTCGCCGACGCCGCGACGGTGCGCCGGGCCAGTTGGCGCCTGCTGGCGGACGACGGCCGGGCGATGGGCGTGATCGTCGCCCTCACCTGCCTCGCCGCCCTCGCGGGCGTCGCCGGGCCGTGGCTGCTGGGCCGCATCGTCACCCGGGTCGAGAACGGCGAGCTGACGGTCGGCCAGGTGGACGGCTTCGCCGCCGCGGTCCTGGGGTTCGCCCTCGCCCAGCTGGTGCTCACCCGCTACGCCCGCCACCTCTCCCACCGGTTCGGCGAACGCGCCCTGGCCCGGCTCCGCGAGGAGGTCGTCGAGCGGACGCTCGCGCTGCCCGGGCGGTACGCGGAACGGGTCGGCGCCGGCGACCTGGTGACCCGCTCCTCGCTGGACGTGGGCACCGTGGCCGCCACCCTGCGCAACGCGGCCCCGGACGTCTTCATCGCCGTCGTCCAGGTGCTGGTCATCCTCACCGCGACGTTCCTGCTCGACCCGCTGATCGGGCTCTGCGCCCTGGTGGGCCTGCCGATCGTCGGGGCGGTGAGCCACTGGTACCTGTCCCGGGCCCGGGAGGCCTACCTCGCCGAGGGGGCCGCGGCGGGCTGGGTCGCCGAGGTCCTCGACTCCACCGCCCGCGGCGCCCGGACCATCGAGGCGTACGGGGTCGGGGCGCGCCAGGACGGCGTGGTCGACCGGGCCGTCGACACCGCCTACCGGGCCCGGGTGCGCACCCTGTTCCTGCGGACCGTGCTGTTCCCGGTCACCGAGTTCGCGCACGCGCTGCCGACGGCACTGATCCTGCTGGTGGGCGGCTTCGGATACCTCCACGGCTCGGTGACGCTGGGCGCGGTGGTGGCGGGCGGCCTCTACATGTGGCAGCTCGTCGACCCGCTCGACCGGGCGCTCAACTGGGTCGAGCAACTGCAGAGCAGCGGTGCGTCGTTCGCCCGCATCAAGGGCGTCGGCCTGGTGTCGCAGGAGCCGCCGGCCACCGGGCTGCGCCCCGCCGGCGACCGGATCGAGGCCGTCGGCGTGCGGTACGCCTACACCGACTCGCACGACGTGCTGACGGACGTCGACCTGGTGGTCCGGCCGGGCGAGCGGCTGGCCGTGGTCGGCCCGTCCGGCGCCGGCAAGTCGACCCTCGGCAAGCTGCTCGCCGGCGTCGACGCCCCGGACGCGGGGCGGATCCTGGTCGGCGGCGTGCCGGTCGCGGACCTCGCCGCGGCGGGCGAGCTGGGCAACCGCGTCGTCCTCATCACCCAGCAGCACCACGTCTTCATGGGCACGCTCCGGGAGAACATGACGCTGGCCGCCCCGGACGCCGAGGACGCGGCGGTCCTGGCCGCGCTCGCCCTGGTGGAGGCGGACTGGGTCCACGACCTCCCGGACGGGCTGGACTCGCTCCTGGGCACCGGCGGGACCGAACTCGGCGCCGCGCAGGCCCAGCAGCTCACCCTGGCCAGGGTCCAGCTGGCCGATCCCCACACCCTGATCCTGGACGAGGCGACCTCCCTGCTCGACCCGACCACGGCCCGGCAGGCGGAGCGGGCGATGGCGGCCGTGCGCTCCGACCGCACGGTCATCTCCATCGCCCACCGGCTCCAGACCGCGCACGACGCCGACCGGGTCGCCGTCATGGAGGCGGGCCGCATCGTCGAGCTGGGCACCCACGACGAGCTGGTCGCCGCCGGCGGGCGGTACGCGGCGCTCTGGCGGTCGTGGAGCGGGGAGTCCTGACCGGCCGCCGCCGAGCGAGCCGCCCGGGGGCGCCTGCGGTCAGGGGGTGTCGGTGCGCTTTTCGAGCCGGGTGCCGTGGCGCAGGGTGAGCGACATCAGGTCGCTGGGGCCGTCGAGTTCGAGGCGGTGCCAGCGGCCGCGGGGGACGACCACGGCGCTGCCGGCGGGCAGCGGCACCATCTCGTCGGCACCTCCCCCCGCGCCGTCCCCGTCCCCGTGCCCGTCCCCGCCCGCGGGGCGGAGGTAGAGCCGCGCGCCGCCGGTGAGGCAGCACACCGCCTCGTCGGCCTCCGGGTGCATCTCCCAGTGGTCGGCGTGGACGTCGGCGTCGGTCTCCACGTGGAAGGCGCCGAGGTGCCAGGTACCCGGCGCGCCACCGCCCATCTGCCGCTCGGCGGCTCGGACTTCGCCGTCGGGGTGGAAGTGCAGGGCCGAGGCGAACAGGTCGACGGCGGTGGGCGTCATGGCGGTGTTCCTTCCGGTCAGCAATTTCTATACGCGTAAGAAAACTAACCCCGCACGGCCGCCGCTGTCGACCCCTGAGCGATGATGGCCCCATGCCGACCCCACCGCGCAGGACCTCGGGCCGACCGCCCCGCATCTCCCGTGAGCAGGTCGTCGAGGCGGCCCGCCGGATCGTGACCGAGGAGGGCGCGGACCGGCTGACCATGCGCCGCCTCGCCTCCGAGGTCGGCAGTACGCCGATGGCGCTCTACCACCACGTGCGCGACAAGGAGGAACTGCTCGTCCTCCTGCTGGACGACTACGCGGCCCGGACGCTGCGCCGGCCCGAGCTGCCCGCCGACCCTCGCGACCGGGTCGTCGACTCCGCCGCCGCGATCCACGAGGCGCTGGCCGGCTGCCCCTGGATCGTCGAGGTGCTGACCGCCGACGACCTGATGTCCGCGTCCGCGCTGTGGTTCGTCGAGCAGATCGTCGACGGCCTCACCGCGTGCGGCCTCACCCCGGAACGGGCCGTCCAGGGGTACCGCACGATCTGGTACTACACCGCCGGCGAGCTGGTGGTCCGGGCGGCGGCGGCCCGGCGGCGCGCGGACGACGAGCGCGCCACCTACCGGGAGCAGGTGTTCGGCGGCCTCGACCCGGACGAACTCCCCCGCCTCGCACAGGTCGCGGACCGCTGGGCCGCACTGACCACCGACGACACCTACCTGGACGGCCTGCGGGCCCTGGTCGACGGCCTCCTCGCCGCCCGTTGACGCCTCGGCCCGCGGGCCCCGACGTGCCTCAAGTCCGTTCCGGGAAGCGGGGCTTGGACTTGCCGTCGCCGAACGGGCCGGTCGAGTGCTGGAGCGAGTGCAGGATGGCGAGGCCCTGGCTGACGATGCCCGCCGCCATCTGGTTGACCCCGTCGCTGCCGTTGAGGACGGTGAGCTCCGCTCCGGACATGCCCCGGGCCGCCGCGTCGGCGAGGGCCGGCAGGTTCTCCACGATCCGGTTGGCCGCGATGAGCTCCTGGTTGCCGCCGCGCAGGGAGTCGGCCCGGGCGGTGTTGGCGTCCGCCTGCGCCTGGGCGAGCGCCCGCTCGCTGTAGGCGCTGCCGTCCGCCTCGAACTTCACCCGGTCGCGCGCGGCCTCGGCCAGCGTCCGCTGCCGGTAGGCCTCGGCGTCCGCCGGGCGCCGCACGTCGGCCTCCAGTTGCTGGGCGGCCAGCGCGGCCCGGCGCTGGGCGAGCGCGGTCTGCTCCTCGATGACGTCCTGGGAGGCCCGGGCCTCGGCGAGCGGCCCGGCCTGGGCGGCCCGGGCCCTGGACTGCTCGGTCTCGGCGAGGAACCCGGCCCGTTTGATCGCGGTGTCGCGCTCGTACTCGGCCTTCAGCGCGGCCGCCTGCTGCTCCCGCTCGGTGGCCTCCTGGTCCGCCTTGGCCTGCGCGATCCGGGCCTGGCTGGCGACCGCCGCCGCGTGCGGCGCGGCCAGGTTGTCGATGTACCCGGTCGAGTCCTCGATCTCCTGGATCTGCAGCGCGTCGACCACGATGCCGAGCTTCTCCATCTCGCCGTGGCTGCCCGCCATCACCTCCTGGGCGACCCGGCTGCGCTCCCGGATGATCTGCTCGACGGTCAGCCCGCCGATGATCGAGCGCAGGTGGCCGGCGAAGATCCGGCCGACGAGCTCCTCCATCTGGTCCTGTTCCGAGAGGAAGCGGCGGGCCGCGTTGGCGATCGACACCGCGTCGTCGCCGACCTTGAACACGCAGACCGCGCGCACGGTGAGCCGGATCCCCTGCTGGGTCACGCAGTCCTCGGCGATCTCCGCCTCCCGCAGGGCCAGGGAGAGCATGCGGACCTTCTGCTTGACCGGCAGGACGAGGCTGCCGTGCCCGGTGACGATGCGGAACTGGGTGTCCTGCGCCTGGTGCTTGGACCCGGAGACGAGCATCGCCTCGTTGGGTGCGGGAACGTGCCAGAAGAACATGACCGACCACCTGACCAGCTGGGATACGAAGCCGCGGCTAGGGCGGCAACAGCTCGACGATCACCGAGCGGGCCGAGATCGCGTCCACCACGACCACCCGGACGTCCCGGCCGACCGGCTCCGAGCACCAGGCCGCGAACACCTCCGAACCACCCCGGAGGGCGACCAGGACCTCGCCCGGGCCGCCCGCCGGAATGGGCACCGTCACCTTGCCGACGGCTCCGACCGGGCTCTGCCGGGAGTCGTCGACCGCGGGCATGCTCTCTCGCGCCACCGGCGCCTCCGGTCCCCACGTCGCACCACACCTGCGGCAACCGCCGACGGCGGCAGTGCCTCGACCCCTTCCACGGTACTCCGGCAACCGGTCCGCCACCGGCCGCCGCCGGAGCGGGCCGGACCGGCACCAGGGCCGGCCGCACCGCCTCCGGTCAGGGCACCGCCAGGGCGACCGCGAAGCCGTGGTCCGGGATGTCCAGGAACCGCCGGTTGAACCGGACGAAGGGCTCGATCAGCAGGTCCACGAAGACCAGGAAGGCCACCGTGCCGATGCCCACCGGACCCCCCAGCAGCCAGCCGCAGAGCAGCAGCACTCCTTCGATCAGCCCCTTCGCGCACCAGAACGGCCAGGTCCAGCGGTGCCGGATGGTGATCGCCAGCAGGTCGATGGCCCGGATGCCGAAACCGCTCATGATGATCAGCGCCGAGGCGTAGGCGCACAGCAGCGCGCCGAGCAGCATCAGCGGGTAGCTGCTCAGCCCCAACCAGGCCGCCGGCCGCAGCCATTGGAAGAGGTCGATCAGGCTGCCGCACAGGAAGAAGGTCACGAAGGGCGAGACCACCGGGCGCTTGCGGTTCCACGCCGCCCACGCCCCGATGCACACCACCGCGACGGCCGCCTGGCACAGGCCGATGGTGAGCGGCAGGTGCTTGAGCACGCCCAGCGAGAAGACGTCGAGCGGGTCGGTGCCCAGATCGGACTGGATGAAGAAGTGGGCGCCCGTCGAGAAGACCACGCAGCCGGCCAGGTACACCAGCGCCCTGGGCAGTAACTCGCCCAGCCGCCAGGGTTTTCCGTTCGGATCGACGCCAGGGGGACGGTGGGACGCCATCGGTTCCTCCAGGGGGACGGGCGTCCGGCCCGCCGCCGCCCCCGAGGCGCGGAGGCGGGCGGCGGCGCGGACACCGGGCTGTTCGGAAGCCGGGGCCCGACACCGAACTCCCGCCGCACAGCCGGGAGTTCGACGAAGAGCCTCGGTCAGCCGCCGCCCGACGCCGTCACCGCGGCCGGTTCAGGCGAGCGACTGGTAGGCCAGGAAGCCGCCGAAGAGGATGACCCCGATCCCGGCGACCAGGTCGACGCCCTTCAGCAGCCGGGCGCTGAAGCGCCGGCGGAACACCACCACGCCCGTGCTCAGCAGCGTGAACCACAGGAGCGTGCCGCAGCCCACGCCGACCAGCATGGACACCGAGGCGGGCAGCGTCCCGGTGACGTTCGCCGCCGTGGCCGCGGCGAAGGCGGCGGCCCAGTAGCCGATCGTCGCCGGGTTGGAGGCGGTGGCCGCCAGCGCCGTGCGGAACGCCGCCAGCGGGCGGACCACTTCGGGGTTGCGCTCGTCCTCGGCGGCCGCCTGGACCCGGAAGGCGGAGCGCAGCGAGCGAGCGCCGATGTACACCAGAACGGCGGCCCCGGCCAGCCCCAGGGCCGTGCGCAGCGCGGGGACGTCCAGCAGCCTGCCGACCCCGGCGAGGCCCAGGCCGGCGTAGGCGATGTCCACCAGGGCCGCGCCCAGACCGATCGCCCAGCCGGTCGGGAAGCCGTCGCGCAGGACGCTGCGCACGCACAGCAGGCCGATGGGGCCGAGGGGCAGGGCGACCAGGAAGCCGAGGCTGAGCCCGGCGAACCACGCGGGGAGGATGTTCACCGCGGTCCCCCGCAGGTCACCGCGATCATTCCGGTCCGGAGGAAGTCCCGGCGAAAGCCCCGGCGGAAGGCCTGGTGCGAGCACGTGCGCGACAATTCGCTCTGCCCCTCGTGACAACACCCGCCGATCAGGTCACTCGACGAGCTCCGATATGCCGAACCGTACCTCATCCCCTTCGGCGGGACTGAGATCTTCCGGCGCGTAGAACAGCTCGTACACATTGGTCGACAACAACTGACCGAGCCTGGTCAGCGCATACACGTCCGTGCCCCGTTCCTCCAGCCAGCCCTTGTCGACGAGCTGCTCGATCTCCGCCCCGAAGACGGCCTCCATGGTGACGCCGAACCGGTCGCGGAAGTCCGGCCGGTTGACCTCGCACATCTTGAGGCCGCGGATCATGACGCGGCGCATTTCCTGTTCCTTGGTGAGGTACGTGGCGAAATCCAGCGGGATTTGACCACTTCCGACCATCTCGTAGTACTTCTTGAGCGGCTTGACGTTGACGAACAGCCGGTCGTGGATCACGCTCTTCGACGAGACGCCGAATCCGATCATCGGCCAGGTCCGCCAGTAGTACTCCAGGAAGCGCGAGTAGTCGGCGCAGCGGTCGGGGTGGTAGTACCCCGTCGAGCTGCGCCGGGCGAAGCCCGCCGCCTGCAGCGCGTCGATGGCGTACTCGTACATCCGGCGCTCGTCCTGCGCCGAGGGGAGCGCCATCTTCCCGGACGTGATGAGCGAGTGGAACGCCGTCTTGGGCCAGATCTCCAGGCCGTAGGCCGTGATGCAGGCCGGTTCGAGTTCGATGGCCCGGTCGACGCTGCGCTTCCAGTCGTCCACGGACTGGCCGGGCAACGGGAAGATCAGGTCGATGTTGGTGTGCGTGAAACCGCCGTCGACGACGGTGCGGAAGGCGCGTTCGGCGGTGGCGAGGTCGTGCGAGCGGTTGCAGATCTCCAGCAGCCGGTCGTCGAAGGCCTGGACCCCGACGCTGAGCCGGGTGAATCCGGCCTCCCGCATCCGCGCGATCTTGGCCTCGTCGACCGTCGAGGGGTCGAATTCCAGGCCGATCTCCGCGCCCTCGTTGAATTCGAACGATTCCCGGCAGGCGTCCAGCAGCCGGGCCGTCTGGTCGCCGGTGAGGATACCCGGCGTACCGCCGCCGAAATACACCGCGTCGACCCGGAACGCGGGGAAGGCCCGATTGGCGGCGAAGGCGCGGATCTCGCGTTCGAGCGCGTCGACGTACTGGGCGAAGTGCTGCTCGTTCCGGTTGATGTAGACGGTGTAGTCGCAGAATCCGCACTTGGTGATGCAGAACGGGACGTGCAGGTAGAGCACCGCGTTCTCGGGGCGGAAGTACTCGTCGTACTCGTGGTGCCGGTATTTGAACGGGTACGTGTGGATGTTCCGTCGGATGATCTTCTCGGCCATCTGCTGTCGCTCCTTCGTCGGGGCCGGCCTGGCGTGGTGGTGGACGGGTCCGGGGGTGGAGGCCGTCAGCAGAGGACCTGGAACGGGCGGACGTCGGCGGCCGTGTCGAGGGCCGGCCGGTCGTTGGGGACCACCGGGCGCCCGCACGAGACGAAGAGGTCGTCGTAGCGCGCCCGCGACCGCTCGCGGTAGTCGGCGGCGGAGCGGGCCAGCATCTTGACGACCTCCTCCGCGAGCATCAACTGGTACTGGCAGGACTCGGTGTTGAGGACGTTCACGTCACCCGAGGCCACGTGGTTCTCCTGCCGGCAGCCCCCGCCGCACAGGTAGCGGGCCCAGCAGGACCCGCACACCCGGTGCTCGTCGACGGTGCGCCGCCACTCGGGGTGGTCCCGGGTGAGGCCCTCGGCCCCGGTGCCCACGTCGAAGCCCTGGTCGCCGACCAGGCGGTGGCAGGGGCTGACGCTGCCGTCCGGGGAGTGCGTGTAGTACGTCCGGCCGCCCGAGCAGAACGCCAGCGCCGCCGCGCCCTCGGTGACCATCTGCACGGCGCGCTCGTACTCCAGCACGCCCTTGAACCGGTTGTCGGGGGCGAACAGCCGCGGGTAGTGGACCAGGAAGTCCTTGAACTGCTCCACGATGCCGGGCTGGAGGAAGTGGTTGATGTACTGGATGCCCTTGGGCTCGGACAGCTTCCGGTCCCCCAGCGTGAGGGCGATGGGCACCGTCGTGCCCTGCTCCACCGGGTAGACGCCCGGATAGATCTGGAAGTAGTCGAAGAGGTCGAGCCCCCACAGGTCGAGCACGCTCTCGGTGAGGCTGGGCCGCGCCGTCGCGATGGTCATCCGGGCCACCAGGGTGACGTCGTCGCCGCACGCCTCGCGCAGCCGGAACAGGTTGCGGATGATCCGGTCGTAGGAGCCCTTCCCGTTCTTGGACGGGCGGTTGGCGTCCTGGACCTCGCGGCCGCCGTCGATCGAGACCGAGACGATGAACCGGTGGTCGCGGAACAGCTCCTCGACGCCCTGGGGCATCAGGGTGAGGTTGGTCGAGATCCGGTGGACGAACTCGGTGCCCGAGCGCCCGGTGAGGTCGCGGGCGCGTTCGCAGATCTTGCGGATCACCGTGAAGTTCGCCAGTGGCTCCCCGCCGAAGAACTCGAAGCGGACCCGCTGCCCGGGCGCGGCGTAGCGGTGGATGAAGTCGAAGATCCAGGCGATCGAGTGCTCGCCCATCGCCTCGGTGATCCGGCCGTAGTCCCCGCCCTCGGCGAAGCAGTACGTGCAGGCGAGGTTGCACACGTTCGTCAGGTTGACGTTGACCGCGAAGTCGGCGCCGTCGGACAGCGCGCTCTCCCGGAGCCGGAGGCGATTGGCCTCCCGGCCGGTGGCGGCGCCGGCCTGCAACCGCTCCCAGGCCCGCCGCTCGTCCGGCCGCAGGTGGCCGACGCCGGAGGCCAGCCGCTCGGCGGTGTCCGCCGGGGCGAGCAGCAGCCGGTGGCTCCCGGTGATGAGGACGGCCGACAGGTCGTCACTGAACGGCAGGACGCGGTAGTCGGTCCCGTGCCGCATCGGGCCCGCCTGCTCCGTCGTGCTCGCGGGCCCGGTCATGACCTGGCGCGGGGCTGGAAGAGCGGCAGCGGCGAGACGTCCTCGTTCAGCGTTCCGGCGGAGGCCTCCACGGTCGGGAAGTGCGCGCGGTCGAAGACCTGGTGGAGGCTGGAGGTGCACTGCGGCGGTACGGCCACCTGGACGCCGACCTCGCCCGACGTGCTCTTGGCCGCGATGTACCGGAAGCTCTCCTGCGGGGCCAGGTCGATGACCTGCCAGCCCTGGTCCGCGGCCGGGTCGCCGTAGCGGCGGTGGTAGGCCCGCACCGGCGCGGCGGAGGTGTTGCGCACCTGGACGTGCAGGGCGCGGACGTCGCCGTGCCAGTCGAAGCGGGCCAGATCCAGGCCCTCGGCGGCGGGGAGTTCGGGCACCCGGGCGCGCGGGTGGGCGTCGGGCAGTTGGACGATCGACGAGCGGGCGCCGCAGCCGACGCAGGCGCCGGCCGCGTCCAGCCCGACCAGGTCGGCGTTCAGGCCGTAGCGGGTGATCTGGAGCTGCCCGCACCGGTGGCACCAGGTGTTGGTCGACTCCGTGTCGTACACGTTCCCCAGGTAGACGTGGTTGAGCCCCATGTCCATGGCGACCTTGCGGGCCCGTTCCAGCCGGTCGACGGGGGTGCGGATGGTGTTGGTCATCTTGTAGTCCGGGTGGAAGCGCACGAAGTGCGTGGGCACGTCGGGGCTGAGCCGCTCGCCGACGAACCTCGCCATGTCCCGGGCGGTCGCCTCGTCGTCGCTGAGGTCGGTGACCATCAGCGTGGAGACCTCGACGTGCTTCCCGGCCCGGAACACCTGCTCGGTGCCCTCCAGGACCGGTTCCAGCCAGCCCTTGGTGATCTTCCGGTAGTACTTCGGGTCCAGGGACTTGATCGACACCGAGAAGATGTCGATCACCGGGATCAGTTCCTCGATCGCCTCACCGCTGATGAAGAACGCGGACTTGTAGAGGTTGACGATTCCCGCCGCCTTGGCGAGGGCGGCCGTCTCCACCACGAACTCGTGCCACACCACCGGGTCGTTGTAGGTCCAGGAGATCACCTTCACGCCGTGCCGGACGGCGATGTCCACGACCTCCTCGGGCGTGTAGTGGTAGACGTCCTTGTCCTCCACGTGGCGCGCCTGCGACGTCTTCCAGTTGTGGCAGTAGTCGCAGTTGAGCATGCAGCCGACGTTCCCCATCGAGAGGATCCGAGCGCCGGGCGCGTAGTGGAACACCGCCTCGGTCTCGATGGTCTCCTCGGTGGCGTGGACCGAGCGCCCGTAGTTCAGGGTCACCAGGCGGCCGTCCCGGTTGGCCCGGACCATGCAGAATCCGTGCTGGCCGGGGCGGATCCGGCAGTTCCGGGGGCTGAGATGACATCGGACCACGCCGTCGTCCAGGCGTTCCTCCAGCCTGGCGGGGCGTGGTTCCTTGTCCCAGGTGTTCTGCGACATGGCTGTTCCTTCCGTGCGGTGGTACGGACACGGTGGTACGGAGGCGGTGGTGCGGCGGCGACGGATCGGGGCCGGACGAATCGGGGCCGGACAGGTGGATCCCGGACGGCCCGGCGCGGTCGTCCGCACCGGGCAGGGCCCTCCGGATCAGGCCGTCGCCGGAGGAGGTGCGGTCACGTGCGCGGGGCACGCCGGGGCGGGGCGCGCCGGGGCGGCGCGGTCGGGAAACCCGAATTCCCGCACTGTGGTGTGGAATTCGACATCGGCCCGCCCGTACATCCGCCCGTACATCCGCCCGTGGTCCGGAACGCCACTGTCCCGGTGTCTCGCTTTCACCGGGCGGGCCGGTTCCGCGCGGGTTTCCGCGGTCACGAACGTCAAGCGGATCTCACTTTCCCTCATGACGAAGCCACTGCTGAGAAAAACGCCTCGCGAAGAGGCCGAAGCGGAGCGGGAGTTCGGTGAGAAATTCGCCAACTGCGATGAGCTTCGGCGTACGGGCTCCCGCCTGTCAAGAAGTCCGCGTGCCGCCCGATCCGGCCAACACCGCGAAGCGGACAGGGCCCTCCGGTCGCGGCGGGGCGCAGGTTAGGCAAGCCTCACAAACGGTGATCTCGCGCCTGCCCAGCGGGTTCCCGGGCCGGGGAACGGCGGGCGTCGATCCGGCGGGGTGGCGCCGCCGGGATCGCCCGATGTGGGAGGAGGGCCGAAAATCGCCGCCGGTCGGCGGAACACCTGCCGCCACAGAGCCGATCGGCCGCCCCACCCGCCGCTCGCCGCGCACCGGCAAAGGCGGTTCCGAGGGGGGCGTGTGGAGCGGCCGGGGCAACGAGGAGGCGGCTGCTGGGAATTCAGGGGGCGGTGGGGCCGGACGGGGAGAGGATCCGCGAGAGGCCGAACTCGAAGCGCTCGGTGAAGGCGACATCCTCCATGTGCGGGACGACCCGGGCGAGCGCCGGGTAGTCGCCGCCGGCGAGGGCCGGGACGAGGGTGTGCACGCCGTCCTGCGCGGCCAGGGCCTGCTCCTCCTGGACCAGGCCGAGGGTCAGGTACTGGATGCTCCAGAACACCCAGGACGCGCGGCGCTCGTCCAGTCCGCTGTCGAGGAGCGCGGCGATCATGGCGTCGGCGAAGCGCAGGGTGCCGGGCTCGGCGGCGTAGGTGCCGGCGACGATGACCGCGCCGTCGC
This sequence comes from Kitasatospora sp. NPDC094016, assembly GCF_040304045.1. Taxonomy (NCBI): domain Bacteria; kingdom Bacillati; phylum Actinomycetota; class Actinomycetes; order Kitasatosporales; family Streptomycetaceae; genus Kitasatospora; species Kitasatospora sp. NPDC094016. The sequence goes on along the minus strand of NZ_JBEOUK010000020.1, from coordinate 61,956 downwards.
GGTGGGCCAGCAGGCACCGGCGGTAGCGGTGGGCGAGTTCGCGGGCCCGTTCGTGCCAGGGCGCGGGCAGGTCGTCGAGCGGGATCTCGCCGACGATCGCGTCCGCCATGAGCTCCAGCAGGCGGCCCTTGGTCTTGGCGTGCCAGAGCACGGTGTTCATCCGGACGCCGAGCCGTTCGGCGACGCCGCGCACGGAGACGGCGGCGGCGCCCTTGTCATCCAGCAGGTCGAGGGCGGCGCGAACCACCGTGTCGGCGTCGAGTCGGGTCCGGGGGGTGTCCTGGGCTTGCTTCTTGGTCACTGACCTAGTCTACTGGAGCCAAGTCGTTGGTCACTGACCAAGAGGGGAATGGACCATGGAACAGGTCGTCATCGCCGGCGGGGGCCCGGTCGGGCTCTGGCTCGCCGCCGAACTCCGGCTGCAGGGCATCGAGGTCACCGTGCTGGAGAGCCGCACCGAACCCGACCCGCACTCGCGGGCCACCACCGTGCACCCGCGCACCCTGGAACTGCTGGCCTCCCGCGGCCTGGTGGAGCCCTTCCTCGCCGAGGGCGTGCGCATCCCCGGCGGGCACTTCGCCGCCCTGCCGCCCCGGCTGGACTTCAGCCGGCTGGACACGCCGTACCCGTTCACGCTCTCGCTCCCCCAGGTGCGCACCGAGGAGCTGCTCGCCGAACACCTCCGCTCGACCGGCGCCCGGCTGCTGCGCGGACACCGCGTCACCGGGCTGGAGCAGGACGACGACGCGGTCACCGTCCACGTCCTCGGCCCGGACGGGCCCTACCAGCTGCGCACCGCCTACCTGGTCGGCTGCGACGGCACCCGCAGCACCGTGCGCGAGGCGGCGGGCATCGGCTTCCCCGGCACCCCGGCCAGCGCCTGGGCCTGGATGGCGGACACCGTGCTCGACGCGCCGCCGCCCTGGCGCTCCGTCTCCAACGAGCACGGCACCGTGATGATCTTCCCACTGCCCGACGGGGTGCACCGGGTGGTCGGCAACGACACGGCGACCGTCCGCACCAAGCCCGGCCCGTTGACCTTCGAGCAACTGCGCGCCAAGGTCCTCGGGATCACCGGGACGGACTTCGGGATGCGCGAGGCCGGCTGGATCTCCACCTTCGGCAACGCCTCCCGCCAGGCCGACCGGTACCGGCACGGGCGGGTCCTGGTGGCGGGCGACGCCGCGCACTCGCACTTCCCGGCCGGCGGGCCCGGACTCAACGTCGGCATGCAGGACGCCGCCAACCTCGGTTGGAAGCTCGCCCGCACCATCACCGGCTCCGCCCCCGACGGCCTGCTCGACAGTTACCACGCCGAGCGCCACCCGGTCGGAGTGGAGCTGCTGCGCTCCACCCACGCCCAGTCCGGGCTGATGATCGACCACTCGCCGATGACGCTGGCCCTGCGCGACCTGCTCGCCGAACTCATCACCGGCGTCGACGAGTTCTCGGACGAACTGGCCGGTCGCGCGGCCGGCCTCGCGGCCGCCTACCCGGCCGACCCCGCCGACGGGGCGCACCCGCTGACCGGCTCCCGGGCGCCCGACCTGCGACCGGCCGGGGCGGCGGGCGGCCCCGGCCTGTTCACGCTGCTGCGAGCGGGCCGCCACGTCCTGCTCGACCTCACCGGTCGGGCCGGACCCGAGTTCGCCGCCCTCGCCCACGCCACCCACCCGGGCGTCACCGTTGCCGGCGGGCCGCTCGCCGCGTCACGGCCCGCCTGGCGCGGCGTCACCGCCGCCCTGGTCCGGCCCGACGGGCACCTGGCCTGGCTCACCGAGGAACAGCACCTCCCCACGCTGGTCACGGCCGCACACGCGGCCGTCACGGCGACGACGGCCCACCCTGCCGCCGCGATCCCCCTGCACTGAGGACCGGTCGGCCCCCGGGCGCCCCCTCCGGGCCCCGAGGGCCGCCGACCTGGCGCCGCTCACCACCACCCCGGCCACCCGCCGCCGCCCGCCTCGCCACCCGCCTCGCCGCCGGACGGCAGACGGCCCCGCTGGATCGCCAACCCGGCCGCGCCCCACCGGAAATGGCATGCACGCCACTAGCCAACCGGTCAGTAACGCCCCTACCGTCGAGCTCCCGTGGCTTCGACGGAGGAGCTCCCCTTGCGCCTACGCCCCCACCCCCCGCGTTTCCCGGCCGCCGCCGTCGCGTCGGCCCTGCTCATCACCGCCGCCCTGACCACCACCCCCACCGCTGCCGCCCCCGCAGCCCCGACCGCCACCGCGGCCGACTACTGCGGCGGCCACTGCCGAGACATCCTGCCGCCCGGCGAGAACGGCAACGCCACGCTCGCCGAGATCCTGCTCAACCGGATGTTCGGCAGCCGCCCCGCCCACACCGACGACCAGCTCGGCCCGTACGCCGCCCTCGCCTCCGGCTACCCGGGCCTGACCGAGGCCAAGCTGCGCGACTTCTTCAACGACGCCTCCTTCGGCGTCCCCGCCGACCAGGTGGCCAGCACCATCAGCCCGCGCGCCGACGTCACCATCGTCCGCGACAAGGCCACCGGCGTCCCGCACATCACCGGCACCACCCGCTACGGCACCGAGTACGGCGCGGGCTACGCCGCCGCCCAGGACCGCCTGTGGGTGATGGACCTGTTCCGGCACGTGGGCCGCGGCCAGCTGTCCGGCTTCGCCGGCGGCGCCGCCGCCAACCGCCAGCTGGAGCAGAGCTTCTGGCAGGCCGCGCCGTACACCGAGGCGGAACTGCAACAGCAGATCGACGCCCTGGCGGCCCGCGGCGGCCGGGCCGCCCAGGCCCTCACCGACGCGAACGCCTACCTGGACGGCATCAACCAGTACGCCAAGGAGTCCTACAACGCCCGCACCTTCCCCGGCGAGTACGACCTGACCGGGCACATCGACCCGATCACCAACGCCGGGTCGATCGAGCCGTTCAAGCTGACCGACCTGGTCGCCCTGGCCTCCGTGGTCGGCGCCCTGTTCGGCTCCGGCGGCGGCGGTGAACTCGCCTCCGCCCAGGTCAAGTCGGCCGCCGAGGCCCGCTACGGCAAGGACGCCGGGGACGCGGTCTGGAAGTCGCTGCGCGAGGCCGACGACCCGGAGGCCGTCCAGACCCTGCACGACGGCCAGCGCTTCCCCTACGCCCCGGTCCCCGACGCCCCGCAGGGCGAGGCGCTGCCCGACCCCGGCTCGGTGGTGCCCGAGCGGATGATCTACGACGCCACCGGCACGGGCGCCGGCGCCGCGCGGACCGCAGCCCCGGGCGTGCTGCCCGGCAACCTGCTCACCGCCAAGCACGGCATGTCCAACGCCCTGCTGGTCTCCGGCGCCCACACCGACGACGGCCACCCGGTCGCCGTGTTCGGCCCGCAGACCGGCTACTTCGCCCCGCAGCTGCTGATGCTGGAGGAGATCCAGGGCCCCGGCATCAGCGCGCGCGGCGCGGCCTTCGCCGGCCTGAGCTTCTACGTGCAGCTCGGCCGCGGCCAGGACTACGCCTGGAGCGCCACCTCCGCCGGGCAGGACATCACCGACACCTACGCCGTCCCCCTCTGCACCACCGACGGCTCCCCGGCCACCACCGCCGCCGGCTCCTACCTCTGGCACGGCCAGTGCGTCCCCTTCGACCGGCTGGAACGCAAGAACACCTGGAACCCGACCACCGCCGACTCCACCGCCGCCGGCTCCTACACCCTGGTGATGTACCGCAGCAGGTACGGCCTGGTGACCGCCCGCGGCACGGTCGGCGGCGCCCCCGTGGCCTTCACCTCGCTGCGCTCCACCTACCGGCACGAGGCCGACTCCATCATCGGCTTCCAGGAGCTCAACGACCCCGGCGCGGTGCACGACGCGACGAGCTTCCAGCAGGCGGCGCAGGACATCAACTACACCTTCAACTGGTTCTACGCCGACTCCCGCGACATCGCGTACTACAACTCCGGCAGCAACCCGGTGCGCGCCCCCGGGGTCGACGCCGGCCTGCCGCTGCGCGCCGAACCGGCCTACGAGTGGGCCGACTTCGACCCCGCGACCAACACCGCCCGGTACACCCCGGCGGCCGAGCACCCGCAGTCCGTCAACCAGGACTACTACATCTCCTGGAACAACAAGCAGGCCGACGGCTTCACCTCGGCCGGGTTCGGCAACGGCTCGGTGCACCGCGGCAACCTGCTCGACGACCGGGTCAAGGCGCTGCTGCGCAACGGCGGCAAGGCGAGCCGGGTCTCGCTCACCCAGGCCATGGCGAGCGCCGCCCTGGCCGACCTGCGCGCCGAGGACGTCCTGCCGGACCTGATCCGGGTGCTGCGCAGCGCCCCCGTCACCGATCCGGCCGCCGCCACCGCGCTCCAGCAGTTGGAGGCCTGGCTGGCGAACGGCGCCCAGCGGAAGGAGACGTCGCCCGGCAGCCACGGCTACGCGGACGCCGCCGCGATCCGCGTCCTGGACGCCTGGTGGCCGCTGCTCGCGGAGGGCGTCATGCGACCCGGCCTCGGGGACCAGCTGTTCGCGGCCCTGACCGGCGCCCTCCAGATCAACGAGTCGCCCTCCGGCGGCCAGACCGGACCGGGCGGCGGCGGCCCCGTGAGCGCCAACGAGGCGATCCCGCACAAGGGTTCGGCCTTCCAGTACGGCTGGTGGAGCTACCTGGACAAGGACCTGCGGTCCGTCCTGGGCGACCAGGTGGCCGGCCCGCTGGCCCGCCCGTACTGCGGCGGGGGCGATCTGGCGGCCTGCCGGGGCGTGCTGCTGGACACCCTGAAGCGGGCGGCCGCCCAGACCCCGGCCCAGGTCTACCCGGGCGACGCGGACTGCTCCGCCGGCGACCAGTGGTGCGCCGACACGATCATCCAGCGCCCGCTCGGCGGTGTCACGGACGACAAGACCACCTGGCAGAACCGTCCGACCTACCAGCAGGTGGTGCAGTTCCCGGGCCACCGCTGAACCTCGCGGACGCCCGCGGGTGCCCCCGCCCGCCCCGGGCGGGGGCACCCGCGTGGAAGACAGCGGCCCGGGCCCGACGGGCGGGGACCGGGCGCAGCACCTAGCGTGGTCCGGGGCGACCGGGGCGGCACCGCCCCCGGGGTCGGCTACCCCCGAGGACCCGACCCCCCGCGATTCCCCGGAGAGGCCCCACACACGCCCAGGAGGTAAGCCGACCATGACCGTCTCCCTGTCCGAGCTCACCGGGGACTACGTCCTCGACCCCGCCCACACCCGGATCGGCTTCGTGGCGCGCCACGCCATGGTGACCAAGGTCCGCGGCTCCTTCACCGCCTTCGAGGGCAGCGCCCATCTGGACGGCGCCGACCCGGGCCGTTCCACCGCCCGGGTGACGATCCGGACGGAGAGCATCGACACCGGCGTCGAGCAGCGCGACCAGCACCTGCGCACCAACGACTTCCTGGACGTGCCGAACTTCCCGACCATCGCCTTCGCCACGACGGCGGTCGAGCCGCGCGGGGACGGCGAGTTCCGGGTGACGGGCGACCTCACCGTCAAGGACGTCACCCGGCCGGTCACCATCGACGTCGAGTACACGGGCAACGCCGTCGACCCCTACGGCAACCTGCGGGTGGGCCTGGAGGGTTCGGTGACGATCAGCCGCAAGGACTTCGGGGTGACCTGGAACGCGGCCCTGGAGGGCGGCGGCGTCCTGGTCGGCGACAAGGTCGTCCTGGAGTTCGACGTCTCGGCCGTCCGACAGGCTCAGTAGCGGCCGCGGGAGCCAGGAGCAGCCCACCGGGCCCCGGAATCCGCCGGACCGGACGGCGCAGGCCCGGTTAGGCTCCTGACATGGCGACAGACAGCTCCCTCGCAACCAGCCAGCGCTCCCTCGGCGATCCCTCCCTCGACTACCCGTTGTGGCCCCCGCTCACCACGGGCTGTCCCCGCACCGGCACCGAGGACGTTTCCTACCCCGTCGAGGTCGACTACGCCTACCGCGAGGCCGACGCGGCCGCCCTGTTCGCCCCTGGCGCGGACGCCGGGGCGCCGCGCGGCGGGCTGGAGCGGTGGGCCCCCCTGCTGCCGCCGCTGCTCGCGCCGGGCCTGGGCGAGGGCGGCACGCCGCTGGTCGAGCTCGAACCCGGGGTGTACGTCAAGGACGAGGCCCGCAACCCGACCTGGAGCCACAAGGACCGGCTGAACCGCTGCACCACCAGCGCCGCCGTGGGCGTCGGCGCGCCCGGGATCGCGGTGGCCTCCTCCGGCAACCACGGCGCGTCCGCCGCCGCCTACGCCGCCCGGGCCGGGCTGCGCTGCGTGGTGATCACCGGGCCCGGCCTGCCGCCGGCCGTCGACGCGTTCCTCAACGCCTACGGCGCCGTCGTGCTGCCGGTGCCGTGGGAGGCCCGCTGGCCGCTGCTGCGGCAGGTCGTGGACCGGCTGGGCCTGCACCCGGTCAGCAACCTCACCACCACCCACACCGGCCACGCGTACGGCCCCGAGGGCTACAAGACGGTGGCGTACGAGATCTTCCGGGACATCGGCGTGCCGGCCGCGGTGTTCGTGCCCACCGGCTACGGGGAACTGCTCTTCGGCGTCTGGAAGGGCTTCAGCGAACTGCACCGGCTCGGCCTGGCCGACCGGGTGCCGCGCATCGTCGCCTGCGAGTCCGCGTCCGGCGCGCCGCTCGCCCTGGCCGTCCGCCAGGGCCTGCCGGCGGCCCGGGTGACGGTGGGGCCGAGCGAGGCGTACTCGATCGCCTCCCCGGTCTGCGGCTACCGGGGCGTGGTCGCGGTCCGCGAGAGCGGCGGCCGGGTGCTGACCCTGGACGACGGCCGACTCGCCGCCGCACAGGCCGAACTGGCCCGCGCCGGGCTCTGGACGGAGCTCTCCGCGGCGGCCGGGCTCGCCGGGCTGCGCAGCCTCGGCGGCGTCGAGGGCCTCGGGGAGGCCGAGGGTCCGGTGGTGTGCGTGTCGACGTCCAGCGGGTTCAAGGACCGGGGCGTCGGCGCGCGGACGACCGCGCCGGTCGCCCCGGAGTGGGAGGAGGTCCGCCGCCGCCTGCACACGGCCGGAATCCGCGGCTAGCAGTATCCACGCCGACTCCCTTCCGGCGTTGGAGGCCTGCTGTTCGCCATCCGGTCCGCCCGCGTAGGGTTGGCGTTCGCCGCGGCCGCCCAGGCTGGTCCGGATCCGCACCGCCCCCGCTCCTCTCCGTGCGTCGAAGGGCTGTCACCGTGTCCCGTTCCCCCCGCCGTCTGCTCCCGCTGGCCGTCGCCGTCGCGGCGCTGCCCGTACTCGCCCTGCCGGTCGTCCCGGCCGCCGCGGCCTCGTACGGCACTCCGACGATCACCTTCTCGGCCGGCTACCTGTCCGGCGCGGTCGGCGCCACCGGCGATCCGACGGTGTCCGTGGCGGTGGCGCAGAGCGGGGCCGCGGCCTCGGCGCTGACCGTCGCCGCCTCGGCGAGCACCCGCAGCGCCGTCGCGCGGACCGGCGACGTGGCGGTGACGGGCACCGGCGGCACCCGCACCCTGGCGGTCGCCGCGCAGGGCGTCGGCTACACCGACCTCACCATCAAGGTGACCGGCCTGGGCGGCAAGACCGCGACCCGCACCCTGCACTACGCGGCCTCCCCCGCCGTCCGGTTCCCGGCCGCCAGCCGCTACCTCACCGGCTCCAGCGACGCCTCCGCCGCGGTGGACGCGGGCGGCGGCTACATCCTGGTCGGCGACGACGAGTCCAACGTGCTGCGGCTGTACGACCGCAACGCCTCCGGCGCGCCGGTCCGCACCTGGGACTTCAGCTCCGCGCTCGGCGTCTCCAAGGAGATCGACATCGAGGCCGCGGCCCGGGTCGGCGACACGATCTACTGGACGGGCTCGCTCGGCAACAACAAGGACGGCAAGGTCAAGCCGGACCGGCACACCGTGTTCACCACGAAGGTCACCGGTTCGGGCGCCGACACCCAGCTGTCACTGGCCGGTTCGTACCACGGCCTGCGCGACGACCTGATCGCCTGGGACGGCGCCCACGGCGACCGCTACGGCTTCGCGGCGGGCGCGGCGGACGGGCAGGCGCCCAAGCAGATCGACGGATTCAACGTCGAGGGGCTGGAGTTCGCCCCGGGCAGCACCACCACCGCGTACATCGGCTTCCGCGCGCCGCTGACCCCGGCGGTCACCGGCGGCCGCGCGCTGCTCGTCCCGGTCACCAACCTCCCGTCGCTGCTGTCCGGTTCGGCCTCGCACGCGACCTTCGGCGAGCCGGTCGAGCTGGACCTCGGCGGGCTCTCCATCCGCGACCTGCGCCGCAACGACCTCGGCCAGTACCTGATCGTGGCCGGCTCCTGGTCCGCCGAGGACAACTCCGCCCCGTACGCCCTCTACCGCTGGAACGGGCAGCCGGGCTCCCAGCCGGTCAAGCTGGTCGACCTGCCGACCACCGACGCCGGCGCCTGGGAGGCCGTCCCGGACGTGCCGAACCTGGATGCCCCCGGCGCCCGGGCCCAGCTGATCACCGACGACGGCTCCGCCGACCTGTACGGCGACGGCACCGCCGCCAAGGACCTCGCCCAGCCGGAGTGGAAGAAGTCCCGCTCCACCTGGTTCACCCTGAACTGACCTGCGCGCGACCGGGGCGGGCGCACGAACCGCCCGCCCCGGCTCAGAGTTCGACGAGTACCTTGCCCCGGCTCGCGGAGCGGTCCACGTACAGGCTGCGGTAGGCGGCCGGGATGTTGTCGAAGCCCCGGTGGACGGTCTGCTGGTAGCCGAGGTCCCCGCTGCGGACGAGGGCGCCCAGTTCCTGCCGCAGCGCCGACCAGTTCTCCTCGGTGAACCACTCCAGCGAGAAGATGCCGCGGATGGTGGTGCGCGGGAACATGATCATCGGCAGCAGTCGCGGGCCCGCCCAGTCGCCGCCGACCTGGCTGCCCCACTGCCAGCAGACCGCGACCCGGCTGTCCACGGCGAGCAGGGAGAAGACCGCGTCGGTGAGCGCCCCGCCGAGGCTGTCGAAGTAGCGGTCGATGCCGGCCGGGGCGAGCTTGGCGAGTTCCTCCCGCAGTCGCTCGGGGTCGTCTCCGTCGCGGTAGAGCAGGACCGCGTCGAAGCCCAGGGCGCGCAGCCGGTCGGCCTTGCCCGGGGTGGCCGTGGTGCCGATGACCCGGGCTCCCCGGTGCCGGGCCAGCTGTCCGACCACCGAGCCGACCGCCCCGGACGCCCCGCTGACCAGCACGGTGTCCCCCGGTCGGACCTTCAGGAACTTCTCGACCGTGCCCCAGGCGGTCATCCCCGGGCCGCCGAGGACGCCGAGGGCGGTGGAGATCGGCAGGGCGTCGTCGTAGTCGCTCCGGTCCAGCCGCCGGTAGGCGGGGAAGACCATCGGGAAGGTGCCGGTCTGCCAGAGCGCCGGGGCGCCGTTGCTGATCACGTGGCTGCGCCAGCCGCCGAAGCCCTGGACGAGGTCGCCGACGGCGAAGGCGGCGCCCGGCCCGGCCTCCACGACCTCCATGATGGAGTCCGCGCCCATGTGGTCGCCGATCGGGGTGTCCAGGGCGATCCCCTGGAGGTACGGGTCGACCGAGACGTACCTGGTCCGCAGCAGCATCTGGTCCGCGGCGAGGCGGACGTCCACCTCCTCGACCACCTTCCGGTACATCCGATCGACGTCCGGCACACCGTCCACGTGCTCGCGGACGACCCACTTCTCGACCCTCATGAGGTGACTCCAAACCGCCGGTCGGCGGGCCCGACCGGTTCGATGACCAGGGTGGGCGGCGGCGCGCTGTCGTCCACGGCGGCGGTGAACGGCCGGCCGTCGTCGCGGCAGATGAACTGGACGACGTGCCGGCCGGCGGCGGCCGCCCGGATCAGTCCCCCGGTGGTCGCCCACACGCCGGAGAGGTAGAAGTTCGCCAGGCCGGGAAGCCCGGGCCCGTTGCGCTTGACCTCCTCCTCCAGCGTCTCGCCGCTCTCCACGAACGGCTGCCAGCCGAGCACCGTGCCGTCGTAGTTGCCGGTGTAGCGGACCTGGGTGAGCGGGGTGGACACGTCTTTGACCGCGACGGCGTCCCTCAGACCGGGGTGGTGCCCGTCCAGGAACTCCACGATGGCGTCCCGCACCCGCCGCTTCTCGCGCTGGTACTCGCGCCCGCGGCCCACCGGCAGGGTGTGCAGTTCCTCGCCCCGCCGCAGCCGCGGCGCCTGCTCCGGGCCGGTGCTCAACTCCCGCCAGGGGGCGATGTCGCAGAAGTAGCTGGCGTAGACGACGGTCGTCGCGGCGGGCGACAGCTCGGGGTAGTGGCGGCTGCGGAACTGGACGTTGATGCTGGGGTGGCGGATACCGGTGAGCCGGTCGGCGACCTCGTCCTCCAGCAGGTAGGTGGTGCACGGGTCCCCGGCCGGGAAGGGGCGGCGCAGGCCGAGGAAGACGGTGAGGTAGCCGGGGAAGACCATGCCGGGCTCGGTGATGGTCCGGGTGTACAGCCTGCGGTAGGTGTCGTTCAGGTAGCGGCCCTTGAGCAGGTCCAGCATGGTGGTGCGTCCGTCGCAGGCGGCGACCACGATGTCCGCCCGGATCTCCCGGCCGTCGCTCAGCCGCACCCCGACGGCCCGGTCCTGCTCGACCAGGATCTCGGCCACCTTGGTGTTGTAGCTGATCTCGCCGCCGAGCCGCCGGTAGCGCTGCTCGATCGACCGGGCCAGCCCGAGCGAGCCGCCCTCCGGCACTCCGGCCGACTGCCCGGCGTGCGAGGCGAGTTGGAAGTAGGTGGGCAGCACCGGGAAGTTGGGGTGCTTCTCGTAGAGGATGAAGTTGAACGCCTCGCGCAGCAGCGGGCTCCGGAAGCGCGCCGAGTAGTCGCTCATCAGCACCGTGATCGAGCGCCGGATGACGTTGAAGTACGGCAGGAACGAGGCGAGCATCCGCCAGCGTTCGGCCCGGCCCATCAGTCCGACCGGCTTGAGGAAGGGGTAACGGACCAGGGCGCGGCGGAACTTGCGCAGCCCTTCGCAGAACTGCCGGATCCGCCGGGCGTCCTCCGGGGCGAGGTCGAGCAGGTGCGCTTCGAGGCGGTCGGGGTCGGAGTAGAAGTAGACGGCGCGGCCGTCCCTGGTGCGCACCACGTTGAAGACGTCGAAGTTGCGCATCACCTTGCCCTGCAGCGCGCCGAGTTCGAGCCAGATCTGGTGCATCTCGTTGCCGGGGCCGCTGCCGAGCAGCCAGCTCACGCAGCAGTCGAAGGTGAACTCGCCGCGGTCCCAGGCCGTGCAGCAGCCGCCGGGGAGTTCGTGCATCTCCAGGACGGTGGTGCGGTAGCCGTTCATCTGCGCGTAGCAGCCGGTCGACAGGCCGCCCAGCCCGCCGCCGACGATCACCATGGTCTGCCTGCTGGTACTCATCCCGGTCATTCCGGCACTCCCACGGTGGCCCGGTCGAGTTGCGGCAGTTTGCCCAACTTTCCCGCGTGCCAAGGTTCCTGGTTGTCACTGGGCCAGGCCCGGAACGGCCGGCCGAGCTCCCGGCAGAGGTACTGCGCGGCGTACCGACCGCTGGTGGCGGCGCGGATCAGCCCGCCGAGGCCGGCCCACTGCCCGGCCATCGAGAAGCCGCGCAGACCGGGCAGCCGCATCCGGTCCCGGTTGACCAGCCGGTTGGCGGCGTCCTCGGCCTCGGAGAAGGCCTGCCAGGCGAGGATGCTGCCGTAGGTGTTGCCGGTGAACCGCTCGGTGGTCACCGGGGAGGCGACGTCGACGAGTTCGATCCGGCGGCCGAGCCCCGGGTACGTCCGCTCCAGGAACTCCCGGACGAACGCGGCGACTTCCTGCTTGCGCGCGCGGTAGGCGCGGCGGTCGCGGACCCGCAGGTTCTTCCAGGAGCGGTAGTCGCTGAAGTAGGTGCAGTGCAGCACCGACTTGCCGGGCGGCGCGAAGCCCTCCGCGTAGTCCGAGCGCATCTGGACGACCAGGCTGTGCTGGAGCGAGCCGGGCAGCCGGGCGCCCTGCTCGGGCGACAGCAGGTAGGTGGTGCTGTGCGGTTCGCCCTCGGGCAGCGGGCCGTCCACGCCGACGAAGGCCGAGACCACGGCCGGGTACAGGTTGCCGGGCTTGTCCAGCAGCTCGCCGTACAGCCGGTCGGTGGCGGGGCTGGACCAGCGGCCTTCGAGCAGCCGGTCGAGCACCGCCGGCCCGTCGCAGGCGGCCACCACGTGGTCGGCGAAGTGCTGGGATCCGTCGCGGAGTCGGACGCCGACGGCGCGGTCCCCCTCGACCAGGATCCGCTCCACCCGGCAGCGGTAGCCGATCACCCCGCCGAGCGAGGTGTAGCGCTCCTCCACCGAGCGGGCCAGACCGAGCGAACCGCCCTGCGGGAAGCCCGCGTTGCCGTTGTGCGCGGCGGCCAGGGTGTACAGGTACGGCAGCAGCGGGAAGCCGGCCGGCTCCTGGAGGAACATGTTGGGCAGCGCCCGCCGCAGCAGCGGGTCCTGGAAGCGCTCGGCGAAGCCGCTCATCGGGGTCGTCGCGGTCCGCCAGAAGAGCCGGAACGCGGGCAGCACGGTGCGCAGGGTGCGCAGCCGCTCGGCCGGGCCGCGCAGCGGCGGCGGGGTGAGGTCCCAGGGCAGGTCGATGGCGGCGAAGCGGCGCAGGTCCCGGCAGAAGGCGCGGATCGGCTTGGCGTCGCCGGGGGCGGTGGCCAGCAGGTGCCGTTCCAGCCGGTCCGGGTCCCCGTAGAAGGTGACGGCGCGGCCGTGTTCGTCGACGACGCGGTTGAAGACGTCGAAGCGGGTGACCGACTTGCCGTCGAGGGCGCCGAGTTCGCGCCACACCTGGTTCGCCCCGGTGCCCTCGGCGGTGCCGATCAGCCAGTCGATGCAGTAGTCGAACAGGTAGCCGTGCCGGGACCACGCGGTGCAGCAGCCGCCGGGCAGCACGTGCTTCTCGAAGATCCGGGTCTCCATCCCGCTCATCTGCGCGTAGCAGCCGGTGGAGAGCCCGCCGATGCCCGCGCCGATCACGATGACCCGGGGCGGGCCGCCGGGGGCCCGCCCCCGGCTCGACCAGTCCGGTCCGCGCTCAGGCCCGGCCATCGGCGGTGCCTCCGGCCAGGATGGCGCCCGCCAGTTCGGCGTTGCGGGCGGCGAACTCGGCGTCGAGCATCTCGGCGTGGCTGCCGTGCCCGGCGTGGACGGCCGTCCCGGCGCTGGAGGCGCCGTGCCAGGAGCCGTGCTCGCCGCCCGCGTGCAGCGCCAGCCGGTCCCGTTCGCAGACCACGTTGAGCGGGGCCTTCAGGACGCCCTGGTTCGGGGTGCGACTGCAGAAGGACAGGTAGTCCCGGGCCTGTTCGAGGGTCTCCTGGGCGACGATCCGGGAGCCGGTGTGCCGGTGCAGGTGCTCGTGGAGTTCGCGTTCGAAGACGGCCAGGTGCTCCTCGCCGAGCTCGAAGGGCTCGGGGATCCGGTAGGAGTCCATCACCAGGACCGAACTGACCGTACGGCCCCGGCGTTCGAGCTCCCGGGCCACCTCGAAGGCGAGGTTGCCGCCGAGCGAGTAGCCGAGCAGGACGTACGGCCCCGCCTCCTCCAGTTCCTCGACCAGGTCGGCGTAGCGGGCGGTCTTGTCGTCGCCGGTGAGGTAGTTGAAGGCGGCGAGCCGGTGGTCGGGCAGGTGGGCGGCGAGCTGGCGGTAGACCAGGCCGTGGCCGCCGGCCGGCGGGAAGCAGAACACCGTCCGCGCCTCGGGCGCCCCGGGGTTGAACCAGAGGTACGGCTGCCCGCCGGCGACTTCGCCGGTGATGATCTGCTCCAGCGTGCGGGCCATCCCGTGCAGGGTGGTGACCTTGAACAGCAGGCCGACCGGGATGCTGATGTTGAACTCGGTCTGCAGGTGGTGGATCAGCTCGATCAGCCGGATGGAGCTGCCGCCGAGTTCGAAGAAGTCGTGCTGGAGGCCGACCTCCGCCACGCCGAGCAGGTTGCTCCAGTGCTCGGCGGTGCGGATCTCGTAGAGGGTGACGGGCGGTTCGTGCTGCGCGCCGCCGGTGTCGATCCGGGGCTCGGGCAGGGCGGCCAGGTCGACCTTGCCGTTGGGGGTGAGCGGCAGGGCGGGCAGTTCGGTGAGGTGGGAGGGGATCATCACGGTGGGCAGGTGCTCGGCCAGGTGGCGGCGCAGTTCCCGGCGGTCCAGGGTGGTTCCCTCGGCAGGGACCAGGTAGGCGGCCAGCACGGCTTCACCGGTGGAGTCCTCACGGACCGTCACGCAGGCCTGGGCGAGTTCGGGGCGGGCGGTGAGGTGGGCCTCGATCTCGCCGATCTCGATCCGGTGGCCGCGCACCTTGACCTGGTTGTCGATCCGCCCGAGCAGGTGGGCGGTGCCGCGGGCGTCCCAGTGGCCGAGGTCGCCGGTGCGGTAGAGCCGGACGGGCGGGCCGTCGAGCTCCAGGGTGGTGAAGCGCCGGGTGGTCTGCTCCGGGTCGTTCGGGTAGCCGGCGGCGACACCGGCACCGCCGATCCACAGCTCGCCGGGCACGCCGGGCGGTACCGGCTCTCCGTAGTGGTCGAGGATGTACAGCGCGCTGTTGGGGAAGGGCCGGCCGATCGGCACCATCCGGCCGGGTTCCAGGGTGTCCGCGCCGCCCTCGTAGTAGCTGGTGTCGATGGTGGCCTCGGTCAGGCCGTAGGAGTTGACCAGCCGGGTGTCCGGCCCGCACAGGGCGCGCAGCCGCCGGTGCTCGGCGGCCTTCCAGGAGTCGGAGCCGACGACCAGTAGCCGCAGGAAGTCCAGCCGCAGGCCCTCGCGTTCGCAGTGGGCCAGCAGGCCGCGGGCGACGGCGGGCACGAACTCGCCGCAGTCGACCGACTCCTCGCGCATGGTGCGGTACAGCCGGGCGGTGTCGAACAGCAGGTCGCGGTCGACCAGGACGAGGGTGCCGCCGGTGCTCAGCGCCCGGGCGAGGTCGCCGGAGAACACGTCGAAGGCGGTCCCGGCCATCTGGAGGTGCACCCGGGCCTCGGTGTCGAGGCGGTACTCGGCGCGCCAGCCCGCGGTGACGGCGGCGAGGTTGCGGTGGTCGACCCGCACGGCCTTCGGGCGGCCGGTGGAGCCGGAGGTGTGGATGACGTAGGCGGGGCGGTCCGGGTCGGCGGCGGGCAGCGGGCCGCTCTCGGCGGCCGGCCGGTCGAGCTCGTCCAGGGTGACGGGGCGGACGGGCGGTTCGGTGCCGAACGGGTTCCGTTCGGCGACCACGACGAGGGCGGCTCCGGCGTCGCTCACCTGGTAGGCGAGCCGGTCGGCCGGGTGGCCGGGGTCGAGCGGCAGGTAGGCCGCGCCGGCCCGCCAGATCGCCAGCAGGACGACGACCAGCTCGGGTGACTTGTCCAGGCAGACCGCGACCACCGAGCCTTCGCCGACGCCGAGTTCGCGCAGCCGCAGGGCCGTTCGCTGGGCCCGCCGGTCGAGTTCGCCGTAGGTGAGGCGGCGGGCGCCGTCCGGGCGGGGGGCGGTGACGGCGACGGCCTCGGGGTGTTCGGCCGCGGCCTTGGCGACGAGTTCGGGCACCGGGGTGTCGTGGTCCACCCGCCGGTCGGCGCCGCTGAAGCCGGTGAGGATGCGGCGGCGTTCGGCCTCGTCGAGCATCCGCAGCCGGCCGACCGGGCGGTCGGCGCCGGCACTGGTCATGGCGTCCAGCAGGTTGCGGTAGTGCGCGGCCAGCCGCTCGACGGTGGCGGCGTCGAAGAGGTCGGAGTTGTACTTGAACACGCAGTGGAAGCAGCCGTCCGCGCGGTCCTCGTAGGCGGACAGCGTCAGGTCGAACTGCCCTTCCTCCTCGGGGAGTTCGATGTACTCCAGGCAGTAGCCGAAGCGCTCCACGGCGACCTTGTGGGTGAGCAGGATGAACATCGCCTGGAACACCGCCGAGCGGCTGGGGTCGTGCTGGAGCCCCAACTGCTCGACCAGCAGCGGGAACGGGTACTCCTGGTTGTCCAGGCCGCCGAGCACGCTCTCCCTCACCCGGGCCAGCAGCTCGGCCACGGTCGGCTCCCCGGCCAGGCTGACGTGCAGCGGCAGCGGGTTGACGAAGTAGCCGTAGACGGAGGCGAACTCCTCCTGGGTGCGGCCGGTGACGGGGCTGCCGACCACGATGTCCTGCTGGCCCGACCAGCGGTGCAGCAGCAGGTAGTAGGCGCTGAGCAGCACCATGAACGGGGTGGCGTGGTGCGCCCGGGCCAGCTCGTGGACGCGGGCGGTCAGGTCGGCGTCGAGCCGGAAGAACGCCGAGGCGCCGCTGTGGGTCTGCACGGCCGGCCGGGGCCGGTCGGTGGGCAGCGCGAGGACGGGCATCTCGGCCGGCAGGTGGCCGCGCCAGTAGTCGAGCATCCGCCGGGCGTCGGGGCCGGCCAGGAAGCGGTTCTGGTGGTTGAGGAAGTCGAGGTAGCGGGCGGCCACGGCGGGGAGTTCGGGGGTGCGGCCGTGGCGCAGCGCCTCGTAGACCTCGAACAGCTCCTCGATGAAGGTGAAAGTGGAGATCGCGTCCGACACGATGTGGTGGACGGCCTTCATCAGGACCCAGCGGTCCGGTCCGCGCCGGAACAGCCGCAGCCTGACCAGCGGGTCGTTCGCGAGGTCGTACGGCCGCCGGTACTCGGCGACGATCAGCGCGTGGATCTCCTCCCAGGGGCGGCCCTCGACGTCGAACAGTCCGGTGTCGGCCACCGCCTCCGGGCGGATCCGCTGGACCGGCCGGCCCTCCTCGGCGGTGAAGGCGGCCCGCAGCCCGGGGTGCCGGGCGACCAGCGCGCGGAAGGCCGCGAAGACCAGCTCGGGGTCGAGCTCGGCGCGCACCTCCACCGCGCCGCCGATGTTGTAGGCGAAGCCGTCCGGGTGCAGCTGGCGCAGGAACCACAGCGCCTGCTGGTTGTGGGTGAGCGGGTAGCGGGCCTCGTCGGTGTGCAGCTCGACCTCGGCCTGCTCGGGGCCGCCCTCGGCGTCGAGCCGCTCGGCCAGGCCGGCGACGAGCAGGTCGACCAGGTCGCCGACGGTGCCGTTGCTGAGCAGCGCCACCACCGGTAGGGCGACGCCCAGTTCGCCGTGCACCCGGGCGCGCAGTTCCATCGCGAGCAGCGAGTCCAGGCCGTGCGCGCCGAGCCTGGTGTCCGACGCGATCCGCTCGGCGCCGATCCGCAGCACGGCCGCGGCGGCGGCGGTGAAACGCTCGGTGACGAGCCGGTGCCGGGTCGGTGGATCCGCGGTGCGGTAGGCGTCCAGGAAGCCGCCGGTCTCGGCCGGGGCCTGCTCGGCGGCACTGGCGGCCAGCTCGGCGACCAGCGGCGGCGGCGCGGGGTACCAGGCGAGGAAGGTCGGCCAGTCGACCACGGTGGCGACCAGCAGCTGGGCGCGGTCCTGGCCGAGGACGCGTTCCAGCACGGCCGTGCCGGCGTCCGGCGGGAGCGAACTCATGCCGCGGGCGTCGCGGTAGTGGGCGACCAGGCCCAGTTCCTCGATCATGCCCGTGGCCCAGGGGCCCCAGTCGAGGCTGAGCGCGGGCAGGCCGGCGGCCCGGCGGTGGTGGGCGAGGGCGTCCAGGAAGGCGTTGCCGGCCGCGTAGTTGGTCTGCCCGGCGGTGGTGAGCAGTGCGGCGACGGAGGCGAACAGCACGAAGTGGTCGAGCGGTTCGTCGCGCAGCAGCCGGTGCAGCAGGTGGCCGCCGACCACCTTGGGGGCGTATCCGGCGTCGAAGGCGGCCCGGTCCATCTGCGGCACCAGCACGTCCTTGACCTGCCCGGCGAGGTGGAACACCCCGCGGATGGGCGGGCGTTGGCGTTGCCGGTAGTCGGCGAGCCAGGCGGCGAGGGCGGTCTCGTCGGTGACGTCGACGGGGGCGAGCAGCGGTTCGGCGCCGAGCGCCTGGAGTTCGCGCAGGAAGGCGATCCGTTCCCCGGCCGGGCTGGCGGGGTCGGTCCGGTACCACTGGTCGCGCTCGGGCAGGGCGGTGCGGCCGACCAGGATCAGCCGCCGGGCGCCGCGCCGGACCAGGGTGCGGCAGAGCAGCCGGCCGAGCGCGCCGAACGCGCCGGTGACCAGGTAGCTGCCGTCGGGGCGCAGGACCGGCGGCAGCGGACGGGTGAGGCCCTCGGCCTGGCGGAGCCGGCTGGTGCGGCGGTGGCCGGCCCGCAGGGCGATCTCCTGCTCGTCCCGGGAGGCGAGTTCGGCGAGCAGCGCCTCGGCCTGGTCGAGCGGGTCGGCGGCGGGGTCGAGGTCGATCAGGGTGCCGCGCTGGGCGACGAGTTCCTGCTGCCAGAGCACCCGTCCGATGCCCCAGGCGGGTGCGCCGAGCGGTTCGACCCGGTCGCCGGGGTCGGCGGCCTGGGTACCCCGGGTGACGATGTGCAGCCGGGCGTCCGGGAGGGCGGCGGGCAGGGCCTGGGCGAGGGCGATCAGCGCGTAGCCGCCGAGGGTGGCGAGCTGGTCGAGCCGGTCGGCCGTGGTGGTGTCGAGGGCGGGCTGGTCGAGGTTCCACAGCTGGACGACGGTGCGGTAGCCGGGGCCGAGGTCGGTGAGGAGCCGGGTGAGGTCCTCGGCGGAGTCCGGGCGGACGGTCGAGTGCCCGTCACCGGGCCGGTAGCCGGTGCCGGGCCGGACGAGGTGGCAGCGGGCGCCGCGTTCGGCGGCCAGCGCGGCGAGGCGTTCGGCGAGGCCGCCGGCGTCGGCGAACAGCAGCAGGTCGCCGAGGTCCTGGTCGGCGGGCGCGGCCGGGGCGTCCGTCCAGGCGAGTTCGGTGAGCCAGCCGTCGATGGTGGCGAGGCCGACCGAGGCGGGGGCCTGCGCGACGTCGGCGACCCGGAAGCCGGTGATCCGGCCGACCGGGGTGCCGTCCTCGGTGTACAGGGCGAGGTCGCCGACGAGTTCGCCGCCGCCCTCGCGGGTGACGGTGGCGTGCGCCCACAGCGGCCGGTCGCCGGCCTGGTCGAGCCGGACCTCCTCGATGGACACCGGCAGCCGGACGCCGCCGTCCTCGGGGGTGAGCAGCCGGGTGGCCAGCAGGGTCTGGAAGCAGGCGTCGAGCAGCACCGGGTGGAGCTGGTGGTCGGCCGCCTCGGGGCCGAGCCGGTCGGTCGGGCTGATCCGGGCCAGTGCCTCGCCGGGGCTCGCCCACACCTCCTGGACGGCCTGGAAGGCGGGCCCGTAGTCGTAGCCGCGGGCGGCGAGGAGCCGGTAGCAGTCGGGGCCGCCGAAGCGCTGTCCGCGGGCGCGGATCGCCTCGGCGTCCAGCGCCGGGCCGTGGGCGCGGCGCTGGCCGGTGCGGACCCGGCCGCCGGCGTGCACCACCGGTTCGCCGCCGGCCGGGGTGGAGGCGATGGTGAAGCGGGCGTCCTCCGGGGCGTAGCCGAGCTGGACGGGGGTGGGCTCGGTGTCGGAGAGGAACAGGGCCCGGTTCAGCTCGATCTCGGCGAGCACCACCTCGGTGCCGCCGGTCAGGGCGCGGACGGCCTGGGCGGCCATCTCCAGGTACCCGGCCGCCGGGAAGACGACCTGGCCCTCGATCCGGTGGTCGGCCAGGTAGGGCAGCCGCTCGGGGTCGAGTGCGGTGGTCCAGGCGGGCTGGGCGCTCGCGGTGCGGCGGCCGAGCAGCGGGTGGTCGACCTCGCCGAGCCGGACCTGCCGGACGGCGCTCGGCTCGACCCAGTACCGGTCGCGCCGCCACGGGTAGCCGGGCAGCGGCACCGGGCGGCCGGCCGGGTGCAGTGCGCGCCAGTCCGGTTCGACGCCCAGGGTGTGCAGTTCGGCGAGCGACCGGGTGAAGCAGGCGGGCTCGTCGGCGTGCCGGCGGATGGACGGCAGGGCCTGCGCGCCGTCGACGCACTCGCGGATCGCGTGGCCGAGCACCGGGTGCGGGCCGATCTCCAGGAACAGGCCGTGCCCGTCCTGGGCCATCCGTTCGACGGCGGCGCGGAAGCGCACCGGGTTGCGGACGTTGTGCCACCAGTACCCGGCGTCGAGTTCGGGGCCGCGGGCGAGGCCCTCGCGGGCGGTGAGGTAGAGCGGCAGCCGGGCCTCGTTGGGCTTGAGCGCGGCGAGCGCGGCGGTCAGCTCGTCCCGGATCGGGTCCATCCGCACGCTGTGGTACGGGACTTCGACGTCCAGGAAGCGGGTGAACACCTCCTGGCCGCGCAGTTCCTCGGCGAGTTCGCGCAGCGCGTCGGTGTCGCCGGCCAGGGTCACGGTGGAGGGGCTGTTGACGGCCGCCAGCGAGACCCGGGCGCGGTACGGGCGGATCCGGCGCTCCGCCTCGGCCTCCGGGAGGCCGACGGCGAGCATGGTGCCGGTGCCGGCCAGCCGCTGCTGGAGGCGGCTACGGGCGAGCACCACCCGGACGGCGTCGGCCAGGTCGTACACCCCGGCCTCGTGGAACGCGGCGACCTCACCGGTGCTGTGCCCGACCACCGCGTCGGGGCGCAGGCCGTGGCTGCGCCAGAGCGCGGACAGGCCCAGCTGGACGGCGAAGTTGGCGGGCTGGGCGAGCCAGGTCTCGGCCATCCGGGAGTCGGCCTCGTCGCGGTGCAGTTCGTCGAGGAGGGACCAGCCGGCCTGCTCGCGGATCTCCCGGTCGCAGGCCTGGACGGCCGCCCGGTAGACCGGTTCGTTCTCGTACAGGCCCCGGCCCATGCCCCACCACTGTGGGCCCATGCCGGTGAACACCCAGGCGAGGCGGCGCTGTTGACGCTCCCTGGCGCGGCCCTGGAGCACCCGGGGGTGCGCCTCGCCGCGCTCGTGGGCGGCCAGCGCCTCGTCCAGGTCGTCCCGAGTGGAGTAGACCACCGCGAGCCGCTCGGGCAGGTGCTGGCGCCGGTGCGCCAGGGTGTGGCCGAGGTCGTCGAGCGGCACCCCGGCGGCGAGCTCCCGGCGGAGTCCGGCGGCGAGTTCGGGCAGCCCGGCGGCGTCCTTGGCGCTCAGCGGCAGCACGGTGCAGGCCGGCTGCGGGGCCGGGGCGGCGGGCCCGGGGCTCGGCGGCTCCTCCAGCAGGACGTGCGCGTTGGTGCCGCCGAAGCCGAAGGAGTTGACGCCGGCCCGGGCCGGTCCGTCGTGCTCGGGCCAGTCGATCGGGGCGGTCGGGATGTCGAAGGGCAGCGCGTCCAGGTCGATGCCGGGGTTGGGCCGTTCCAGGTTGAGGTGCGGCGGGATCCGCCGGTGTTCGAGGGCGAGGGCGGTCTTGATCAGCCCGGCGACGCCGGCGGCGGCCTCGGTGTGCCCGATGTTGGTCTTCACCGAGCCGACGTAGCAGCGGTCGCCCGGGCGGCGGCCGATGCCCAGCACCCGGCCGAGCGCGGCCGCCTCGATCGGGTCGCCGACCGGGGTGGAGGTGCCGTGCGCCTCGACGTACTGGAGGCTGCCGGGCACCACCCCGGCCTCGGCGCAGACCCGTTCGATCAGGGTGACCTGGGCGTCCGCGCTGGGGACGGTGATGCCGTTGGTGCGCCCGTCCTGGTTGACGCCGCTGCCGAGGATGACGGCGTGCACCGGGTCGCCGTCGCGCAGCGCGTCCGACAGCCGCTTGAGGACGACCACGCCGACCCCCTCGGCCCGGACGTAGCCGTCGGCGGAGGCGTCGAAGGCGCGTGAGCGGCCGTCGGCGGACAGGAAGCCGCCCTTGGTCTCGGCGATCGTGTACTGCGGCGCCATGTGCAGCAACGCGCCGCCCGCCAGGGCGAGTTCGGTCTCTCCGCGGAGCAGGCTCTGGCAGGCGAGGTGCACCGCGACCAGGGAGGAGCTGCAGGCGGTGTCGATCGAGACGCTGGGGCCGCGGAAGTCGAAGCAGTGCGAGATCCGGTTGGACACCATCGTCATCATGGTGCCGGTGGCGGTGTGCGCGGCGAGCGTGCGGAAGTCGAGGTCGGCGAACTGGAGGATCTTGTAGTCGAGGGTGAAGGCCCCCATGTAGACGCCGACGTCGCGGCCGGCCAGTTCGCCGGGGCGCAGGCCGCCGTCCTCCAGGGCCTCCCAGCTGACCTCCAGGAGCTTGCGCTGCTGCGGGTCCATGTGCTCGGCCTCGCGCGGACTGATGCCGAAGAAGTCCGGGTCGAAGGTGTCGAAGCCGTCGATGTAGCCGCCCCGGCCGCCGATCAGGCGGCCCGGTTTGGAGCGGTCGCGGCTGCCGAGCGTGCCGGTGTCGTAGCGGTCGGCGGGTGTCGCGGTGAGACAGTCCCGGCCCTCGACGAGGTTGCGCCAGTAGGTCCGGTGGTCGTTGGCGTGTCCCGGCAGGCGGCAGCCGATGCCGGTGATCGCGATCCGGTCGCAGGGCACGGCGAAGGGCGAGGTGGTCATGATCCAATCCGAGGGTGATGGCGTGGCGGCGCGGACACGGGCGGAGGAAGAGCGGCCTCGCGGGCGGGTCAGACGGACGGCTCGGTGGTCTTCACCTGGCGCCAGGGGTGCAGCAGGGTGGCGCCCAGCTCGCCGGTGGCCGGGAAGGCGGCCGGATCGGCGAGGCCGACGGCGGTGGGCACCCGGCCGGGGCGCCAGGTGAAGCTGCCGAACACGTGGTCCCACAGCGAGAGGTCGGAGGCGTAGTGCCCGGCCTCAGCGAGGTCGGTGCTGTGGTGCAGTCGGTGGAGCTCGGGGCCGGCCAGCAGGTGGCCGAGGAGCCCGAGGCGGACGTCGATGTTCGCGTGAACGAAATACCCCTGCGCAAGAATGAATATTCCGACCACGAACACGGATTCCGCCGAGAAGCCGATCAGCGACAGTAGGAGTTGCACCACGGACTGCGCGACGAACACGTCGAGAAAATGGTTCACGCCGTTGTTCGCGACATTCACCTTGTCCGGCACGTGGTGGACGCCGTGCAGGCGCCAGAGCCACCGGTTGTGGTGGGACCAGCGGTGGACGAGGTAGTCGCCGAGCGAGCCGACCAGCAGCGCGAGCGGGATCTCCACGGCGAACGGGAGCACCGGATGGGCCGCCCCGAGCACCTGCACCAGAGCCGTCACCAGCCCCTGGGCGATCGCGCCGCCGGCCATGCTCAGCATGAAGTACACGGAGTACCAGCGCAGTTCACGCCCGCTCGGATGCCAGTCGGTCCGGTACGGGATCACCCGCTCCAGTACGGCCAGGTACCCGAGGACGCCGACCAGCACGAGCGGGGAGACCCGGTCGGGCTCCCAGTGGAAGTGCAGTGTGGCGACGGCCGTGCACAGCACCCCCAGGAGCAGAAGCGGATGAGCGAGCCTGCGTGCAATGGCGGACAGCACGCGCCCCCTTGGTTATTCGCGAACTAATGACTGGAAACGTCAGAGACTCTAGCGGGAGCGGTCAGCTACGGCAGTCATTCGACGTGTTAACGCCATAAATAACCCGATCGGAGGAAGATCCGCGCACGAAGTTGACACAAGACCGGCGCGAAAGGGGCGCGTTTGTTCGCAGACGTGGAGAAACCGGAGCGCAGCGGGGTCGAGCACACGCCGGGCGAGGTCGCACGCCCCCCTGGCACAGAGGGCCGATCCGGACCCGGATCCGGAGCCCGGTCCGACGAGGGCGGCGCGGGTGGCACCGGGCGAGCGCGAGCCGGGCGTGAGGGCGCGGGCCGTGCGGGTGGCGCCGCCCGTCAGGATCCGGCCAGCTCCGCCAGCCGCCACGCCTCGTCCGGCCGGTACGCCGCGAGGCGGTCGCGCAGACCGCGCAGCTCGTACCCGACCAGAGCCGGCAGGGCCGCCGCCGGGGCGGTCTCCAGGGCGGGCCCGAGCAGTTGGACGGCCGTCTGCGGGTCGTGCGCGCAGGCGTGGCAGTCCGCCACCCGGACGGTGAAGAGGAGCCGGCTGGAAGGGAGCTGGGCCGGGCCGAGCAGGCCGAGCGCGGTCTCGGCCGCGGTCAGCGCCCGGCGGGCCAGCCGGGGGTCGTCGACGACCGCGGCGAGGTCGCGCAGCGCGGCGGCCGCGCCGGACTCCACCCGCAGCCGCATCGAGGCGATGGAGAGCCAGGGCGCGTCGTCCTCGTCCCGGGCGCCGATGTGGTCCAGGTGCAGCCGGGCGCGGCCGAGGTGCCGGATGGTGGCCCGGACGTCGCCGGTGAGGGCGTGCGCACGGGCCTGGCCGATCTGGCCCATCGCGCCGGCCCAGTGCCGGCCGGGGGCGGCGCGGCCGGTCTCCCGGGCGTAGCCGAGGGCGGCGGCCGGGTCGCCGTCCATCCGGGCGAGGGTGCTCATGTCGCTCAGTGCGGCGACCTGGGTGGCCTGGTCCCCGGCGAGCTCCGCCCAGGCGAGCGCGCGGTCGAAGCAGGCCATCGCGGTGGCGTTGCGGCCGTCCTGCATCCGCAGCGCGCCCGCGGCGTGCGCGTGCTCGGCGGCCAGCCGGGCGAGCGGGCGGCGCTGCGCGGCGGGGGCGGCGGCGAGCCGGGCGAGCACGGCCTGCAAGGTGCGCTCGACGGCGGCGGCCAGGCCCGGCAGGCCGCCGGCCTCGCCGGAGCGCAGGTGGGCGGCGAGCAGCCCGGTGAGGGCGTGTGCGGTGGCGGCGTCCAGGGGCGGCGCGGCGGCCGGGTTCGCGGCACAGAACTCGGCGTGCAGCACGGCGAGTTCGACCGGTCCGGGGACGTCGCAGCCGTCGGCGCCGTGCAGCGGGCAGAGCAGCCCGTAGTCGGGCAGCCGGGGCGGCGGCTGGGCGGGGGCGCTCCAGCGGGCCGGGCCGCCGGGCCCGTTCACGGCCGCGGTGGGCAGCGGGGGCCGCAGCAGGGCGGGCGCGAGGGGCGCCAGGGAGGGCAGTTCGGCGGTCTCGGCCCGCTGGCAAGCGGCCCGCAACTCGCCGCCCGCGCCGAGGAGTTCGTCGATCCGGTCGGCGATCCGGGGGGTGACCCGGCGGGCGCCGTGCTCGATCTTGCTCACCGCGGTGTGGTCGTAGCCGATGCCGGCGCCGAGTTGGGCCTGGGTGAGGCCGGCCCGGCGCCGCCAGTGGCGCAGCCGGGCGCCGAAGTCCCGCCAGGCGCCGAGCTCCTGGGCCGGCGGTGCGGCGGGTGGGGCGCCGGACGGGGACGGAGGTGCGGACGCCGGTGCCACGGCCACGCGGTTGCGGTGCACGGCTGCCTCCTCCGGTCGCTTCCCCCGGGCCCCTCGCCAACCTTCCGACCATCAGGACGGTACTCGATGACACCCGGTCCGTACATGAGGTGGTCTCAACCACTCGGGCAAAAGCCCAGCTTGACGGAATTTGCCAACCCTATGCATCGCGTGCACCAGCCATTGACCAGAGCATGACGCCGTGTGAGGGTTCCGGCACCCGAACGCGGACGGCCCGCACGGCCGTCCCCCAGACACGGCCCTGCGGTGCGCCACCAGCCATGCCGTCCGCGGTCGAGGACCCCCACATGCTAGGAGCCTCGATGCAACGCAGAGTTTCCACAGGACGGTTGCTGACCACGGCGACCACCCTGACCGTGCTGGCCGGCATGATCGCCGCCACGGCCGGGCCGGCCACCGCCGCGCCCACCCCCTCTCCCGCACCACCCAGCGCCCTCGCGGCAGCCGTCAACGCCGCCGACGCGGCCGCGGCCGCCGGTCTGGACGCACTGGCCAAGGGCCCCGGCGAGACCTACGAGCGCCGGGCCGTCACCCCCTGGCTCGGCGGCCTCTACTCCGTCGCCTACGACCGCAGCTACCGCGGCCTGCCGGTGGTCGGCGGCGACGCCGTGGTGCTCGCCGACAGCCAGGGCAAGGTCCGCGGCCTCCAGTCGGCCGCCACCGGGCCGGTCGGCGGCTCGATAACCCCGCAGGTCAGCGCGGCGAACGCGGAGAAGACCGCGCGCACCAAGCTGGCCGCGGTGGACTCGGTGGCCGAGCGCCGCCTGGTCGTCCGGGTCAAGGACGGCGCGAGCCGACTCGCCTGGGAGACCGTCCTCAAGGGCCGCACCGAGAGCGCGCCGAGCACGTTGCACGTCTTCGTGGACGCCGCCAGCGGCGAGGTGATCGACAGCTACGACGATGTCCGCGCCGGCACCATCAACAGCAAGTGGAACGGCCCCGGCCCGCTGACCATCAGCACCACCAACTCCGGCGGCTCGTACTCGCTGCGCGACCCGAACCGGCCCGGCCTGACCTGCTCCGACTACAGCAGCGGCCAGGTGTTCAGCAAGTCCTCCGACTCCTGGGGCACCGGCAACCCCTCCAGCAAGGAGACCGGTTGCGCCGACGCCATGTGGGCGGCCCAGAAGGAATGGGACATGCTCCGCGACTGGCTCGGTCGCAACGGCCACAACGGCAACGGCGGCAGCTGGCCGGTCAAGGTCGGCCTCAACGACGTCAACGCCTACTGGGACGGCAGCTCCGTCTCCATCGGCCACAACCAGAACAACGAGTGGATCGCCGCCCAGGACGTCGTCGGCCACGAGTTCGGCCACGGCATCGACCAGTACACGCCCGGCGGCGCCAACAACGAGAACGGCCTGGGCGAGGGCACCGGCGACATCTTCGGCGCGCTCACCAAGGAGTACGTCAACCAGCCCGCGCCCTACGACTACCCCGACTACCAGGTCGGCCGGCAGGTCAACCTGGTCGGCCAGGGGCCGATCCGCAGCCTCTACCAGCCCTCCCTGGTCAACAACGACCCGAACTGCTACTCCTCCTCCATCCCCAGCACCGAGGTGCACGCGGCGGCCGGCCCGCTGAACCACTGGTTCTACCTCCTGGCGATGGGCTCCAACCCGGGTGGCGGCAAGCCCACCAGCCCGACCTGCAACAACTCCTCGGTCACCGGTATCGGCGTCAAGCAGGCCGGCCAGATCTTCTACGGCGGCATGCTGCTCAAGACCAGCGGCATGACCTACAAGCGGTACCGCACCACCACCCTGACCGCCGCCAAGAACCTCGACCCGACCTGCAACTACTTCAACCGGACCAAGGCCGCCTGGGACGCGATCAGCCTGCCCGCGCAGAGCGGCGACCCGACCTGCACGCCGTCCGGCAACAACGACTTCTCGCTCGCGCTCGGCCCGGCCTCCGGCTCGGTCCAGCCCGGCGCCTCGACCACGGCGACGGTCTCCACCGCCGTCACCTCGGGCACCGCGCAGACCGTCAACCTGACCGCCTCGGGCGCCCCGACCGGGGTCACCGCGACGCTCAACCCCTCCTCCGTGCAGACGGGTTCGTCCGCGACGCTGACCCTGTCGGCCTCCTCGGGCGCCCCGGCCGGGACGTACGTGATCACCGTCACCGGCACCGCCGGCGCGGCCACCCACACCGCCCAGTACACCCTGACCGTCGGCGGTGGGGGCACCCCCGGCGGGCCCGCGCCCGACATCGACGTCGCCAAGGTCCAGGCCCACCTGACCCAGCTGAACACCATCGCCAGCCAGAACGGCGGCAACCGCCGGGCCGGCAGCGCCGGGCACAGCCAGTCCGTGGCGTACATCAAGGGCAAGCTGCAGGCCGCCGGCTACACCGTGACCGAGCAGACCTGCACCTCCTGCACCTACCAGTCCAACAACCTGATCGCCGACTGGCCCGGCGGCCCCGCCGACCAGGTCACCATGTTCGGCGCCCACCTGGACAGCGTCTCGGCCGGTCCCGGCATCAACGACAACGGCTCCGGCTCGGCCACCCTGCTGGAGAACGCCCTCGTCCTCGCCCAGCAGAACCCCACCCTGACCCGGCACGTCCGGTTCGCCTGGTGGACCGGTGAGGAGCAGGGCCTCCAGGGCTCGCAGTCCTACGTCGGCCAGCTCAGCTCCACCCAGCGCTCCGCGATCAAGTCCTACTACAACTTCGACATGGTCGGCTCGCCCAACGCCGGCTACTTCATCAACAACATCACCTCCGCCGCCTCCGCCCCGATGAAGGCCTACTGGGACTCCCTCAACCTCCAGCCGGAGGAGAACGTCGAGGGCCAGGGCCGCTCGGACGACTACTCCTTCCAGCAGGCCGGCATCCCCACCTCCGGCTACGCGGCCGGCGCCGACGCCGTCAAGACCTCCGGCCAGGCGGCCAAGTGGGGCGGCAGCGCGGGCCGTTCGTACGACTCCTGCTACCACCAGTCCTGCGACACCACCAGCAACATCGACCCGACCGCGCTGAACCGCAGCGCCGACGGCGTGGCCTACACCATCTGGAAGACCTCCGTCGGCGGCACCACCCCCGCCAACGACTTCTCCCTCGCGGTGAACCCGGCCACCGCCACCGTCAACCCCGGCGACTCGGCCACCGCGACGGTCTCCACCGCCACCACCTCCGGCTCCGCCCAGACGGTCAACCTGACCGCCTCCGGCGCCCCGGCGGGTGTGACGGTCTCCTTCAGCCCGTCCTCGGTGCAGTCCGGCGCCTCGGCCTCGCTGACCATCGCGACCGCCGCGAACACGGCGGCCGGCACCTACAGCATCACGCTCACCGGCACCGGCTCCGCCACCCACAGCACCAGCTTCTCGCTGGTCGTGGGCAACGGCCCGACCAACCCCGGCGGCACCTGGACGCCCGGCACCACCTACCAGGCGGGCGACGTCGTGACCTACAACGGGGTCAGCTACCGCTGCCTCCAGGGCCACACCGCCCAGGTCGGCTGGGAGCCGCCCATCGTCCCCGCCCTGTGGCAGGCCGTGTGACCCTTAGGGCACCCGCCTGACACCCCGTAAGCCGCTGCGCCGCGGTCCGTCGAGGGGGACGGATCGCGGCGCAGCTGTGTGCCGGACGCACCCTCCGGGTCACCGGGCGTAACCGGTCCGCCACCCGACTGCCGTACAGTCTGCCGCGGGGCGGGCCGCCCGCCCACGACGGCCGACCCCCGAGGAGACTCCCGGTGACCACCGACACCCGCCCCGTACCGGAGCTGGCCGCCGA
The DNA here is from genome assembly GCF_040304045.1 of Kitasatospora sp. NPDC094016. NCBI lineage: Bacteria > Bacillati > Actinomycetota > Actinomycetes > Kitasatosporales > Streptomycetaceae > Kitasatospora > Kitasatospora sp. NPDC094016. The sequence continues at coordinate 33,232 of NZ_JBEOUK010000020.1, read as the reverse complement.
GGCCGTCGAGCAGTGGCGCAGCGAGGAGGCCGACCTCGTCGACCTGCTCGCCCGGGCGCAGCGCGGCCTCGGCGGCATCGCCGCCTTCCGGCTCGGCCCCACGCCCACCGTGCTGGTCACCGACCCGGCCGCCGTACAGCACGTGCTCGGCCGCCACCCCGACCGCTACGTCAAGCGCTCGCACCGCGCGCGGATGCTGGTCGGCGACGGCGTGCTCTCCGCCACCGGAGCCGCCTGGAAACGCCAACGGCGGCTGCTGCAGTCCCAGTTCACCGGCACCGGGATGCGCCGCTACGAGCAGCGGATCGCCGCCGCCGCCCGCCGGACGGCCGACCGCTGGGAGGGGTACGCGCGCACCGGCGAGACCTTCGACCTCGGCGAGGAGATGCGCGGATTCGCCCTCGACACCGTCTGGCGGTCCCTCACCGGGCTGCCGCTGGACGACCGTACCGACCGTGAACTCCGTTCCGTGGAACGGGTGGTGGCAGCCATGCCGACCCTGCCCACGGACGCCGGGGACGCCCGGGACGCCGTCGCCGCCGACCTCGCCCGGATCGACGCCGTCGCGCTGGCCGCCATCGACGCGGCACGCTCGGCGACCGACGCCGAGGAGCCCGGCGTGCTGCGGGTCCTGCTCGACGCCGCGGCCCAACACCCCGAGTACACCGACCGGTTGATCCGCGACGAACTCGTCACCCTGCTCGTCGCCGGGCACGAGACCACCGCCACCACCCTGACCTGGCTCTTCCTCCTCCTCGACCGCCACCCCGAGGCGCGCGGCGCGGACCCGCAGGCCCTGGTCGGCGAGGCCCTGCGGCTCTACCCCCCGGCCTGGCTGCTCCCCCGGCACGCCGTCGAGGACGACGTGATCGACGGCCACCGCATCGCCGCCGGCACCGACGTCCTGGTCTGCCCCTACCTCACCCACCGCGACCCGGCCCTGTGGCCCGACCCCGAACGCTTCGACCCCGCCCGCTTCACCGCCACCGGCACCCGCCCCACCCAGCTCGGCGCGTACCTCCCCTTCGGCCTCGGCGCCCGCGCCTGCCTCGGGACCCAGTTCGCCCTCCGCGAGACCACCGCGCTGCTCGAACTCCTGCTGCCCGCCCACACCGTGCGGTTCCGCTCCGTCCCGACCGGCTCCGCCTACAGCATCACCGTCCGGCCCGACGGGCCGACGCCGGCGGTGCTGGGGTAGGTCCTGTTCAACCGATCCCGGTCGCGGGCGCGGGCGGGAGGAAGTCGTCGGCCAGCTCCTCGCCGGCGAGGGCGGCGGCGACGCGGGCGTCGATGTGCGCGTGGGTGACCGGGCAGTCGAGCGGGCGGTCGCGGTGGCAGTCGAGCATGTGGGTCAGGACGGCCGCGGCGCGCTCCAGGCGGCGGGCGCGGGCCGCCATCTCGTCCCGCTGCGCCGCCAGCAGGGCCTTCCGCTCCCCCGCCTGCTCGCTCGCCATCACGGCGGCCGTCCCGGCGAGCGGGATCATGCCGTCCACGTGCCAGAGCTGGACCAGGGCGAGGCGTTCCAGGGCCGCCCGGTCGTACTGGCGCACCCGGCCGCGGCGGGCGGCGGGGGTGATCAGGCCGCAGTCCTCGTAGTAGCGCAGGGCGGGGACGGAGAGGCCGAAGGCCTTCGCCACCTCGGTGATCGAGTGGAGCTGCTCCACGTGTCGTCTCCTTCACGGTTCACGGCCGGCGGGTTGCGCTCAAGCACACTTGAGCGCGGAAGCTTAGGCAAGCCTAACTTCCTGCCGCAGCGAAGGGTTCGCCGCTCATGCCGCTCAGCACCGCCTCCGCCCCCAGCTCCGCCCCCGACCAAGCCTCACCCGGCCGCGCCGCCCCCGCCTCCGGCGCGCTGCTCGTCGTCGGCTTCGTCCTGCTCAGCCTCAACACCCGGGTCGCGTTCGGGCAGGTCGGACCGCTCGCGCCGGTCGCCGGCTGGGGCCAGGGCACCGTCACCGTGCTCGGGCTGCTGCCCCCGCTCTGCATGGGCCTGTTCGCACCGCTCGGCGCCCTCGCCCGGCGGCGGATCGGCGAGGAGCGCGGGCTGTTCTGGGCGAGCGTGCTGCTCGTCGTGGGCGCGCTGCTGCGCACGGCGGGCCTGCCCGGGCTCTACGCGGGGACGGTGCTGGTGGGCATCGCGGTGGCGGTCGTCAACGTGCTGATCCCGGTGTTCGTCCGGGCCCGCTTCGCGCCCCGGCGGATCGGCACCATGATGGGCGTCTACGCCCTCGCGATGGGCGCCGGGTCGGCCGTGGTCGCCGCCCTCGTCGCGCCGGTCGCCGACGCGTGGTCCTGGCGGGCCGCGATCGGCCTCGCCGTCCTCCCGGCCGTCCTCGCGGCGGCGGGCATGGCGCCGCAGCTGCGGGTGGAACGGCGGATACCGGCCGCCGCCGCGCGGGTGCGCCGCCGGCCCGTCGGCCGCACCGCGCTCGCCTGGAGCCTCACCGCCTTCTTCGGCATCCAGACCCTGGTCTTCTACGCCACCCTCGCCTGGCTGCCCTCGATCCTGGTCGACGCGGGCCTCAGCCGCACCGCCGCCGGCACCGACCAGGCCGTCCTCATCCTCGGCCTCGCCGTCGGCGGCTTCCTCGCGCCCGTCCTCGCCGCCCCCCGCGCCGACCAGCGGCCGCACCTGCTCGCCGTGGTGGCCGTCTGCGTCCTCGGCCTGCTCGGCATCGTGCTCGCCCCCGCCACCGGCGCTCCGCTCTGGGCCGGCATCCTCGGCATCGGCATGGGCGGCGGCCAGGCCCTGGCCGCCGTGCTCTTCGCCCGCCGGGGCACCGACCACGACCACGTCGCCGCGCTCTCCACCATGGCCCAGACCTGCGGCTACCTCCTCGCCGCCACCGGCCCCGCCCTCACCGCCGCCCTCCACAGCGCCACCGGCTCCTGGACGGCCCCGCTGCTGACCATGGTCGGCCTGCTGCTGGCCGGCTCCGTCCTCAGCCTGCGCGCCGGCCACGACGCCCGGCCGTGACCGGCGTGGCTCCGCACCCCCGGCGCCTGCGCCCCTCGATACTCCGGTAGACCCGTAACGAGAGGACGCCGATGGAATTCCTGGTCGACATGGTGACCACCGTCCCGGACAAAACCACCGACGAGGCGATCGCCGACCTGCGGGCCCGCGAGGCGCGGCGGTCGGGCGAACTCGCCGCCCAGGGCGTCCTGTTGCGGCTCTGGCGCCCGCCGCTCGCCCCCGGCGAATGGCGCACCTGGGGCCTGTTCAGCGCCCCCGACGAGGAGCGGTTGGAACAAGCGCTCGCCACCATGCCCCTGCGGGTATGGCGCCAGGACACCGTCACCCCGCTCTCCCCCCACCCCAACGACCCCGGCCTTCGGCAGCACTAGCGGGGCCATCGGGCCGTGCCCGGGCCGCTGACGAGGGATGTGGCCCCGGGGGACATCGGACGTTGCCCTGACGTACCTTCCGCTGGAGGTACGGGGTCGAACAGACTGGGAGTGACTGTCGCCGATCCCTCGAAGGGGCCCTTCCTGTGCGTGCCCATGACTCCGGTAGTGCGTTTACCGCCGACCGACGACCGGGCCGTACCAGTCGGCCCACCGCTCCCGCCCGGCTGCCGCCCGGTGCCCGGGCGGTGACGCCGGCGGCGCTCACCGCCATGCAGCGGGCCGTGGGCAATACCGTGGTGAGCCGGATGCTGGAGCAGGAACAGGAACAGCACGCCGCGGCCGACGTGCAGCGCTCCGCCGTCCACGAGGTGCTGCGGAGCCCCGGCACGCCGATGGCCGACGGGCTCCGGGCCGAGATGGAGACGCGGCTGGGCGCAGACTTCTCCGATGTCCGGCTGCACACGGGTGCGACCGCCCGGGAGTCGGCGGCGGGGATCGGCGCCCGGGCGTACACCTCGGGCAGCCACATCGTGCTCGGTGCCGGAGGGGGCGACAAGCACACGCTCGCACACGAGTTGACCCATGTCATCCAGCAGCGCAGCGGCCCCGTCGCGGGCACCGACAACGGGAGTGGGCTGCGGGTCAGCGACCCCTCGGACCGGTTCGAGCGCGAGGCCGAGGCGAACGCCTCCCGGGTGCTGTCCCGGCCGCTCGCCCGGGAGTCCGAAGCGGAGCACGCGGCCCACGCGCACGGCACGCAGGCCGCCGAGCCCTCGGTGCAGCGGCGCCCCACGGCGAAACCCGCCGGGGAGGAGGGCGAGCACACCCACGTCGACGCCGACTATCCGGGCCTGCGGCTCATCCTGGACCAGGAGCTGACCGACGAGCACTACGAGAAGATCTACCAGCTCGCGGGCTCCGAGGAACGCGTGATCTTCGACGAGGACGGCAGCTACGGGTACATCAAGGTCGACGACGGCCTGGAGACCTACTACAAGCTCGTCAACATGGAGGTCGGCCCCGAGCAGGCGCAGGCGGACCTGAGCGGCCACGTCAACCGGCAACGGGACTCCAGCTACCACGTCCGGGCCGGTGCCGGGACCTTCGAGGGCGGGCAGATCAACCAGTTGCAGGACTTCGCCGCGCAGGGCGTGCGTCCCGGCCAGCTGGTCGAGGTGAGCGTCGCGTTGCTGCAGCAGGCCAGCGGTCGGGCGCAGACCGTGGCGGGCGGGCTCGACGAGAAGCGGCTCAGCGCCGCCGTCACCGGCATGAGGAACAGCGCCGCGCTCGAACCGATCAAGATCCGGGTCGACGGGGGCGGCATCAGCATCCAGGACGGAAACCACCGCCTGGGCGCGGCCGTCGAGCTGGGCTCCGCGTACGCGCCCTGCAAGATCGTCTGACCGCCCGCGCCGCTGCCGACCTCGCCGGTGATCCCGGCGAGGTCGGCAGCGGTGGTGCCTCAGTGGCGGTGGTGGTTGTCGGGCTGGGCCGGGTCGCCGGGGTGTTCCAATCCCTCGACGAGGGTGAGGCGTCGGGCGCGCTCGTGGTCGAGCCAGCGGACGAAGGCGGCGCGTCGGGCGGCCTCGGTGAGGTCGGCGGTGGGGTCGTGCTCCTCGGTGACGGTGTGCACGGAGCGGAGGGCGGCCGTCCAGGGGCCGGCGGTGACCCAGGTGCCGGGCGGGGCCTCGCGGAGGGCTTCGGCGAGGGCGCTCGGGAGGGTGTCGGGGTCGGCGTCGAGTTCGCCGTCGGGGAGGGCGAGGTGCCAGACGGCCGACGGCGGGCGGGCGGTCAGGGTGCGGTAGTGGGCGAGGTCGTCGGCGGAGGGTTCGACGGCGGCGGTGACCGACGCGTAGACGGCCCGGACGGCCGCGCTGCCCTCGTAGGCGGCGGCGGTGATGGAGCCGAGTTCGACGGCGGCCTGCTGGTCCAGCCGGGCCGGGCCGGTGGACCGTACGGGCAGGTCGCGCTCGGTGGCGACCGCCTCGCACAGCGCCTCGGTCAGCAGCACCTGGGCGACCCAGCGGGTGAGCTGGCGGTCCTCCGAACTGCCGGGCTGGGGCAGGGCGGTGGAGCGCGGGCCGGTGCGGAGGGCGGCCAGGCGGTGGTCGAGGGCGGTACGCGGGAGCGGCCGGCCGTCGAGCAGACCGAGGGTCATGCCTCCACCTCCAGGGCGACGGTCGGGGCGTACTGGCAGCGGCCGAACCACATGACCTTGGCCAGCGCCCAGTACGCGCCGGGGTCGGTGGATTCGGGGGCGGCGATCTCGAAGTCCACGGTCGAGGACGATCCGGCCGGGACGGTGAAGCCGCGGACCGGGTCGGCGATGGCCTCCCAGGTGCCCCAGGGGGAGACGAGTTGGAGTTCGCCGCGGATCTCGCCGCGGGTGCGGTTGGTGAGGGTGAGGCCGAGGGTGGTGCGGTCGCCCGGGGTGACGCGCAGGGCCTCCTCGGAGACGGCGACGTCCAGGCCGGTGTCGCGGCCGGCGGTGGCCTTGGTGCCCTGGGCGATCGTCCAGTCCTCGGGGGTGTCGCCGGGGACGGGCAGCAGGTCGGGGAGGTCGCCGACGGCGATGGTCACGACGTCCTCGATCTCCTGGCCGTCGTGCGCGATCCGGACGGCGGCGAAGTGCAGGCCGGGCAGCGCATCGGCGGGCGGGGTGAGGGTGACCGGGAAGCGCAGGTGGCCGCCGGGCTCCAGCCGGTAGGGGCGGCTGCCGAGGCTGGTCTGCCAGCCCTCGGGCGGCAGGACGACGGCCGTGCCCTCGACCGCCGCGTCGCGCAGTTGCGAGGACAGGGCGACGGAGAGTTCGACCGCCTCGCCGTCCGTCCGCAGCAGGCCGGGCGAGACGCCGACGGAGACCGGCAGGTAGCCGAGCGGCGCCGGGCCCCGGTTGTGCAGCCAGTAGCGGGCGTGGACGGGCTGCGCGGGTTCGGCGACCGGGCCGAGGACCGGGCCGCCGGGTGCGGCGGAGACGCCGGGGGCGGCGAGCAGGGTGGCGATCTGCGAGCCGGCGAGGTCGACGCGTTCGGTGGCCTCACCGAGGGGGCGTTCCAGCAGGTCGGCGGGCCGCAGGTGGCTCAGCCCGAGTGCGCCGCCGAGTTCCGCCGTGCGCCCGAGACCGGTCGACTCGACCAGCCGGACGGCGAGTTCGCTCCCGACCGGTGCCGCCGAGCCGTGCGCGATGGGGTTGCCGGCGGGCTTGAGCGCGCCGAGCAGGACTTCGCGCTGCGGTTCGATCCGCAGCCAGGAGAGGGTGGCCGGCAGCGGGCCGTCCTGGAGCGGCGCGATCCGGGCGTGGAGCGGGTGGTTGAACTCCTGGCCCTGGGCGGGCAGGGTCTGGCTCCGCCAGTCGCCGGGGCCGCCGACCAGTGCGTAACTGAACTCGTGGGTCCAGTGCTGGAGTTGGAAGGAGGCGCCGTCGGGCAGGGTGCGCCGGGGCGGGTCGATCCAGACGCCGGAGGGCCAGCCGGTGCAGGAGCGCATCAGCGAGAGGTGCAGGGCTCCGGTGCTGTCGACCGCGAAGCCGGGCAGGCCGAAGCTGAGCAACGCGACGGTGTGGTCGGCGAGTTGGTCCACGACCTCGGACGGGCAGACGGCGCCGATCCGGGCGTCGGCGAGGTCGGCGACCAGCGCGGCGGCGTCCGTGACGACCAGCGCGGGCAGTGCCCGCAGGTCCCGCAGGTCGGCGCCGGGCTGCCAGACCTCGGCGAGCGGGGTGAGCGCGGGCACCCAGACCGCGCCGTGCGTCTTGAGGACGCTCGCGTACTCCTCGCCGGCCCGCTCGATCAACTCCCGGGCGGCGTCGTTCTCCTCCGGCCCGCCGAGGACGATCCGGAAGTCGGGCAGGTTGGAGTCGACGTCCAGCCAGCCGTACCGGGCCCAGTCGGCGCCGGAGGTGGTGGCGGTGACGCCGACCCGGGCGAGGGCGACCACCAGCGGGCGGGCGTCGGCGGCGTCGTCCAGGCTCGGCACGACCACCTCGGCGACGCCCAACGCCCGCTCCCCCAGCGGCGATCCGGCGGGATCGGACAGCACGGCGCGCGCGGTGGCACCGAGGCCGAACCAGGTGTTGGCCGGGTTGTCCAAGGTCCACGGCGCCTCGGCGCAGTCGACGTCGGGCAGGGCGAAGCCGCGCCCGACGACGGCCCCGGCGACCTCGCTGACCGGCAGCGCGCCGGGCAGGTCGACGGGGAAGCGCAGCCGCAGCAGCCGGTCGGCGCCGGAGTAGTCGACGACCCGGGTCCGGCAGTCGACCCGGTCGAGGCCGCGCCACAGGGTGACGGTCTGCTCGTAGCGGATCCCGTCGACGGTGCCGCCGATCACCAGCCGCTCACCGAGCGGGCCGGTCTCGCGGCGCACGTCGGCCGGGGCCGTGCCGGAGCCGCGCACCGGTCCGCTGGGCACCAGGTGCCAGGGGCCCTCGCCGAAGTCGGGGTGCTGCGGGTACTCCTCGTAGACCCGCAACTCGTTGCCGATCCGGCCGCCCTGGATCAACTCTCGGTCGTGCAGGAGGTCGTGGACGGAGGACAGGCCGCCGCCACGGACGGGGTCGGCGCTCACCCGGTAGCGGTCGTTGGTGATCACCACGCCCTCGGCCGCCGTCCAGGGCTCCGCCGCCGGGCCCTCCACCAGCCGCCAGGTGCGCCAGCCGAGCGCGGGGACGTCGGCGGCGAGGAAGCGCAGGGCTCCCCGGTCGACGGTGCTCGGCACGGGCTCGCCCCGGTCGTCGAGCACCCGTACCGCCCCGGTCTGCGGGGGCAGTTGGACGACGACCAGGTCGGTCCGGTCGAAGGAGAGCGTGTTGGTGACGACCACCGCCGACCCGGCGGCCACCGCCGACCCGCTGGCCCCCTCCGGGCGGACACCGGCGGTGGAGATCCGCGCGGTCAGCGCGTCCAGCGCCTCGTCCCGGACGGCGGCCGCGAGGTCGTGGGCCTCGCGCCAGCCGCCGAGCAGGTCGAGGTAGACCTGGTCGGACTCGGAGCCGGTGATGGCGTCGTGGTGGGCGCCGTAGGCGAGTTGGCGCCAGACCTTGTCGAGGGCGGCGGTGGGGTACTGCCCCAGGCCGTGGACGGCGGCGAGGGTGGCGAGCTTCTCGGCGTCGGCGGCGGCGACCTCGCCGGCCCGCTGGGCCTGCTTGGTGTCGATGTACGAGACGTCCTTGCCGGTGTAGACCGGGTTCATGTCGCGGGTCTGCGGGCTGGGCCGCCGGCCGGTGGCGGCGAGTTCGGCCCGGACGGCGTCGAGGAAGTCGCGCGGGGTGGCGCAGACGAAACGCGGCCAGAGGTACTTGGCGGCCCAGGAGCGGTGGATCTCGGTGACCCACTTGTTGGGCGGGGTGTAGTCGGTGCCGACGGGCAGCAGCAGGTTCCTGGTCGCGCCGACGGGCTTGAGCTTGCGGTACAGCTCGTAGACGGCCTGTTCGGCGGTGGCGAGGTCCGGGGAGGAGTCCATCCACCAGCCGGCCGAGTAGTGGTGCGGCATGTAGTGGGTGAGCACGCCCTCGCCGGAGGGGGCGATCCACTCGAACTCGCTCGGGAACTGCATCACCCGGGCGTCGTCCTTGGCCTCGCGGAAGTTCTTCTGGATCGGGCCCCACTGGTGGAAGGGGCCGCGGGCCCAGGCGCTGCCGGTGAGGCCGGCCGCGGCGAGGTGGCCGGGGAACTGCGGGTCGTGCCCGAACACGTCGAGCTGCCAGGCGGTCTGCGGGTCTCCGCCGAGGATGTCGCGCTGGTAGCCGATGCCGTAGACGAGGTTGCGGATGGTGGTCTCGGCGCCGGTGAGGTTGGTGTTGGGCTCGTTGTAGGTGCCGCCGACGAGTTCGACCTGGCCGCGCTCCAGCAGCGTGCGCAGGGTCTCGCGGCGCTCGGGGTGCTGGTCGAAGTACGGCTTGAGGTAGTCGACTTCGGCGAGGACGAACTTGTACACCGGGTCCCGCAGCGCGAGGTCCATGTGCGCGTCGACGAGCGCGAAGCCGTTGCGCTCCCAGAGGGGCCGGGTGGTGGCGTCGGCGGAGAGCAGTTCCCAGGGGGAGGTGTAGGCGGCCTGGGTGTTCCACCAGACCGGGTCGTAGTGGAAGTGCGAGACCAGGAACATCGTCCAGCCGGGCTCGGCGACCTCCACCAGGGCCTCCACAAAGGCGCCCTCCGCCTCGACGGTGACGGGGAGTTCGGTGCCCGGCTCGGGGGCCCCGGTGAGCTCCAACGGGACTTCGACCAGCCCCGTGCCGGTCGCCTCGCCGCGCACGCCCGGACCGCTGACGGTGATCCGGGCGGCCGGGCCGTCGAGGGTGACCCGCAGCAGTTGGCGCGGGGCTTCCTCGGGGCCGGTGAAGAGGTCGGTGTTCTCGACGGCGGTGATGGTGACCGGCACGGGGAGGGTCCTTTCGGTGCAGGTACGGGGGCCGGGCGCGGGGTCGGGTGCCGCGCGCCCGGCGGGAGTTGCTGACGTGCCCGGTTACTGGCCCCAGGCCTCGAACTCGTAGATGCGGGCGGCCGGGTCGGTGTTCTGGGTGGGCTTGGTGACGACCAGCCGGACGTAGCGGGCGGTGGTGGTCACCGGGTGGGTGGTGGTGCCCGCGGTGTTGCCGGTGACGTCGGCGACCGTCGTCCAGGGGTCGCTGGTGTTCGAGCGGACCTGGATCGAGAAGTCGCGGGTGTTGAAGGCCGCGCTCTCGCCGCCCGCGCCCGCGTGCTTGACCACGAACTTCGACAGCTGCTTGGCCGAACCGAGGTCCACCTCAAGCCACTTGGAGCTGTTCAGGCTGCACCACTTGTCGCCGGTGCCGCCGTTGACGCTGCCGTTGACGGCCTTGGCCGGGCCTTCGTCGGCGTTGCACTGGCCGGAGGCGGTGGCCGGGCGGTTGAGCGCCAGGTTGCCGCCGGTCGCGGGCGGCGTGCCCGTCCAGCCGACGGTGGTGGAGGCGGCGGTGGAGCGGCCGTAGGTGGTGGAGACGGCCTCGACGTCGAGGGTGGTGGCGTCCTCGGTGCCGGCTCGGTCGAGCCGCCCGACGTAGTACGCGTCGTTGGGGGTCGCGCCGAGGAAGGTCCGGCTGCCGTCGGCGTTGCGCCGGTACACCTCGTAGTGGTGGACGTCGCCGCCGGGCGCGGCCGTCCAGGAGAGCCGCAGCGACTGGCTGGAGCCCGCCGTCACGTCGCTCGCACCGAGGACGGTGAGGCCGCTGGGCGCCGCCGGGGCGCCCGCTTCGCCGTCGTGGACGGAGATCTGGCCGATCCGCACGTCGTAGGCGGGGTCGGAGCCGTCGGCCCGGAGGGCGAGCTGGGCGATGGTGCGGCCCGCGTACGGGGCGAGGTCGAGGGTGTGCCGCTCCCAGCCGGTGCCGGAGTTGGCGCCGACGTCGATCGTGGTGAAGCTGTTCGGCGCGTCGGTGAAGGAGACCGCGGCCTTGAGCTTGGTGGGCCCGGCGGCCGGGGTCTTGACGACCAGGTCCAGTTTGGTGTTCGCGGCGACGGGCAGTTTGGTCTCGTACAGCCGCACGGTGTTGGCGGCGTCCAGGGTGCCGGTGAGGCGCAGCGAGGAGCCGCCCTGGTAGGCGTCGGTGAAGTCGACGGACGGGGTGAGCTTGCTGCCGCCGGAGTCGACCATCCACCGGTAGGTCGGCGGAACGTCCTGGAGGGACAGGTTGTTCCAGCCGCCGGTGGCGACCCGGGTGCCGGCGGAGTTGTAGAAGTCCCCCTGCCCGGTGTTGAAGTTGGTGACGAAGGGCTTGGCGGTGATCGGCGAGGACTCGGCGACGTAGCCGGCCAGGCCGGGCCAGCTGTCGGAGGGGTTGGCCTTGGACGGGTCGTTCTTGGCGCCGACCCAGTAGCGGGCGTCCTTGGCGTAGAAGTCGGCCCGGTCGGTGGCGGACTTCCAGGTCCATTCGGGCCGGTAGAGGCCGAGCGAGGTGGTGTGCGGCTGGCCGGTCGGGAAGAGGGACTTCCAGTCGACGCCGGTGTTGTAGCCGTTGGCCTCGGTGTCGATGCCGGAGTAGAGGTCGTACTCGCTGCGGCCGAGTTGCCGGGCCAGCGCGCGGGAGGAGTTCAGGCCGCCGGAGCTCCAGTTGAAGTTCAGGAACATCGAGTCCGAGGTGCGCTTCGAACCGTCCTGGAGGAACGGGGAGTTGGCGGAGGTGAGGGCGTTCTGCCAGTTGACCGAGCCGGAGGTGGTCATGGCGTCGTACCACATGAACTCGGTGCCGCTCTTGGCCTTGCTGTACTGCATGAGGTTGCGCACCTCGGTGGCGAGGGCCGAATCGCCGCCGCCGGTCTCCTGGTTGATGAACCAGCCGTCGAAGCCGTAGTACTGGGCGGCCTGGGCGAGCTTGTCGGCGACGGGGTACGTGTTGCCGGACTTCTGGACGAAGTCGCGGAGCCACTGGAGCTGGCCGCCGTAGGCGGCGGGCGGGAAGAAGACGGTGCCGTAGACCTTGACGCCGTTGCGGTGGGCGGCGTCGATGACGGTCGGGTTGGGGGCGAGGATCAGGCCCTCGCCGGCCGAGCCGCCCCAGAAGACCAGCTTGTCGACGTACTGCCAGTAGCCGAAGGCGTAGTAGTTGGGGTCGGCGGAGCCCTGGGAGGGGTTGTTGGAGGTGGGCCCGAAGGAGACCAGGGAGGCGATCTTCCCCTCGCCGGCGCGGGCGTTGGGGTTGGCTTTGAGGGCGGGGTCGCTGGTGCGCGGCTGGAGCGGGACGCGGGAGCGGTTGAAGCGGGCGTCCGGGTCGGTGGCCGGGTCCCAGTTGAGGATGGTGGAGGGGTACCAGTACGAGGCGTAGGGCTGGGTGCCGGGGGTGCCGGCGGCCGGGGTGGTGGGCGTCTGCGGCCCGGCGTGGGCGGCGGGGGCGGCGCCCAGCACGGCGGCCGCGAGGGCGGCGCTGAGCAGCAGGGGTATCCGTCGTGACATGCGGTGGCTCCGATCGAGCGGAGGTGGGTGGGGGCGGGCCGTCGGCGTGGACGGGCCGGGTGCATGTGGGCGTGGCGGTGCGCGAGGACGCGGGGTGACCGCGCCGCGGCTGCGGCCGGCCGCAGCCGCGGCGCGGCGGGCCCGCCGGGGGTGCGGGCCTGCGGAGGGTGCGGGCCTGGGTGCGCGCCGGGCGGAGGCCGCTCGGCGCAGCGAACCTAAACCGGTTCAGGAGCGCTGTCAACGACTCGCGCAGCAACCACCCCGTCGGGCGGCTCGGCCCCCGGCGGCGAGGTGGACTCGCGCACGGTCAGCCGCGGTGTGGGCATCTGCAGGTCGCGCCCGGAGCCGGCCTCGTCGAGGGCCGCCAGCAGGCTGCGGGCGACCTGCTCGCCGAGCGCGAAGGTGTCCCGGCTGAGCGCGGTCAGCGGCGGGTGGACGATCCGGGCCAGCACGGAGTCGTCGAAGGACACGATGGACAGTTCGGCGGGCACCGCGACGCCCATCTCCCCGGCCACGCCGAGCCCGGCGACGGCCATCACGTCGCTGTCGTAGACGATCGCGGTGGGCCGCCGGGGCCGGGAGAGCAGGGCGCGGGTGGCGGCGGCGCCCTCGGCGTCGCTGAAGTCGGTGGGCACCGACACGGCCTCCTCCAGCCCGAGCCGGCGGGAGGCGTCGCGCAGCGCGCGGATCCGGCGCTGGGTGTGCTGGAAGTGCGGCAGCCCGGCCAGGTGGGCGATCCGGCGGTGCCCGATGGCGGCCAGGTAGTCGACGATGGAGAGCATCGCCTCCCGGTCGTCGGCCCAGATCCGCAGCGGACCGGCGCCCTTGCCGGGCCCGCCCAGGACGACGGCGGGCAGGCCGAGTTCGTCCAGCACCGGCAGCCGCGGGTCGCGGACCTGGAGGTCGACGACGATGAAGCCGTCGACCCGGTGCTCGGAGGCCCAGCGCCGGTAGACCTCGATCTCGGCGGCGGTGTCCTCGACCACCATCAGGTGCAGCGCGACGGAGCTGGCCGAGAGCACCGCCTGGAGGCCGGACAGCAGTTGGCTGAAGAACGGCTCGACGCCGATGGTGCGGGCGGGCCGGGCGATCACCAGCCCGACGGCGTCGGCCCTGGCTCCGCCGAGGGCCCGGGCGGCGCTGTGCGGGCGCCAGTTCATCTCCTCGGCGACCCGCAGGATCCGGGCCCTGGTCGCCTCGCTCACGCCGGGGCGGCCGTTGAGCGCGAAGGACACCGCGCCCTTGGAGACACCGGCCTGGCGCGCGATGTCGGCGATCGTCGGTCTGGGCACAGAACCCGACTCCTCTCTTGACATCCAAGTTTAGGCGGGAGCATAGTCCCTGGCATAGCTAGACCGGTTTAGTAAGACAGGTTCTGGAACTCGGCACCACCCCCGTGACCCAAAACCACCCCCCGAGCTCGGCACGATCCCCCACCCACCCCCAGGACCGGGAGACCCTCATGCGAAGAATCTGGGCGGCACTGACCACGACGGCGATCACCGCGGCCGCACTCACCGGCTGCGGACTCGGCTCCAGCGAAAGCAAGAACAGCGACAGCGTGGCGAGTGCGGCCGCCACCGGCGAGGTCAAGGGCAAGGTCTCGATCCAGACCTGGGCGCTCAAGCCGAAGTTCACCGACTACATGCAGGGCATCCTCGACGGCTTCAAGAAGAAGTACCCGGGCGTCGAGGTCGAGTGGCTCGACCAGCCCGGCGAGGGCTACTCCGACAAGGTGCTCAGCCAGGCCGCGTCCGGCGGCCTGCCCGACGTGGTCAACCTCCCGCCGGACTTCGCCTTCCCGCTGGCCAAGAAGGACGTCCTGCTGGACGTCCTCAAGGCCGACCCCAAGCTCGCCGACGAGTACGTCGCAGGCGGCGTCGAGGCCTACCGCTACACCGGCCTGAACGGCACCTTCGGCTACCCGTGGTACCTCAACACCGATGTGAACTACTGGAATTCGGAACTCCTGACGAAGAACGGGCTGGACCCGAAGAAGCTCCCCGCCAGCCTGGACGACCTGATCGCCCAGTCCCGGGCGATGAAGGAGAAGTCCGGCGGCCAGACCTACCTGATGAGCCGCAAGCCGGGCCTCGGCGACCTCTACAACGCCGGCGTGAAGCTCATGTCCGACGACGGCAAGTCCTTCACCTTCAACACCCCCGAGGCCGCCGCGCTGCTCGACAAGTACCGCGACGCCTTCAAGGAGGGCCTGCTGCCCAAGGACGTGCTGACCAACACCTACGTCGGCAACTCCAAGCTCTTCAACGCGGGCACGGCCGCCTGGACCACCGGCGGCGGCAACTTCATCACCAGCCTCGCCACCGACAACCCGACGATCGCCCCGAAGATGGTCTCCTCCCCCACGATGGGCGTCCCGCCGCTGTACGTGCAGGGCCTGGCCATCCCGAAGAACACCAAGAACCCGGCCGCCGCCGTCGCCCTCGCCCGCTGGGTCACCAGCCCCGAGAACCAGGCCGCGTTCTCCCACCTGACCAGCGTCTTCCCGTCCACCAAGGCCTCCGCGAACGACCCGTTCTTCAGCAAGAGCGACGGCACCAACGCCGGCGACGCCAAGGTGGTCGCCTTCGACTCGCTCGCCAAGGCCAAGCTGATCCAGCCCGTCCAGGTCGACGACGCCATGAGCACCATCATCAACCAGCAGATCGCGCTGGCGATCAGCGGCGACGCGAGCTCCAAGCAGGCGCTGGACTCCGCCGTCGAGCAGTGCAACAAGCTGCTCAAGGGCTGACGGCCAGGCGCCACCCCGACCGTACCGGTCAAGCGGCGGGCCACCCCCGCCCGCCGCACCCGGGAATGACCCGCACCACCCCCAGGAAGGCAACGGCATGACCCACCGGCGTTGGTTCACCCCCTGGCTGCTCGCCGGGCCCGCGATACTCTGGCTGGCCGTCTTCAACCTCTGGCCGGCCGTCAACACGGTGATCCTGTCCTTCACCAACGCCAAGCCCCTGGGCGGCGGGCAGTTCACCGGCCTGGAGAACTACGGGCGCCTGCTCGACGACGAACAGCTCGCCGACGCCCTGCTCAACAGCATCGTCTTCATGCTGGTCTGCCTGCCCCTGCTGACCATCCTGCCGCTGCTGCTCGCCCTGCTCGTCCAGCGCAAGATCCCCGGCATCACCTTCTTCCGCACCGCCTTCTACACCCCGGTCATCGCCTCCGCCGTCGTGGTGGCGCTGATCTGGGGCTGGGTGCTGGACGACCGCGGCCTGGTCAACGGCCTGCTCCGGCAGTCCGGTCTGACCGACTCCCCGGTCGCCTTCCTCACCGACCGCTGGCTGCTGCTGTTCAGCGCGATCGCCCTGACCGTCTGGAAGGGCTTCGGCTACTACATGGTCATCTACCTGTCCGCCCTCGCCAACGTCCCGCGCGAACTGCACGAGGCAGCGGCCGTCGACGGCGCCAGCCCGATCCGCCGGTTCTGGCACGTCACCCTGCCCGGGGTGCGGCCGACCATGATGCTGGTCTCCGTCCTCATCTCGGTCAGCGCGCTGCGCGTCTTCTCCGAGCTGTACGTGCTCTCCCACGGCCAGGGCGGCCCGGGCGGGCGGGACATGTCGGTGGTGATGCTGATCCAGATGTACAGCCGCGGCTTCAACGGCCACCTCGGCTACGCCTCCGCGCTCAGCCTGATGCTGTTCGTCATCACCCTCGGCCCGATGCTGCTGCTGATGCGCCTGAACCGGAAGGCGGCCTGAACACCGTGACCTCCCCCCGTTCGAAGGCCGCCCGCCGCGCCCAGAGCTCGCAGGGCTCCCAGGGATTCCGGGGCTCCCGGGGTTTCAACACCCCCTCCCCCGCCCAGACCGCCGGCCGCTACCTGCTGCTGGTGCTCGTCCTGCTGCTGGTGGTCGGGCCGTTCCTGTGGCAGCTCTCCACCTCCCTCAAGGGTCCCAACGAGGACGTCTACACCAGCACCCCCAGCTTCATCCCCGAACAGCTGACCTTCGGCAACTACGGCAAGGTCGCCGAGACCATCCCGGTCTGGACCTACGCCCTCAACTCGCTGATCGTCGCCGCCATCTGCATCACCGGCAACGTGGTCGGCTGCACCCTGGCCGGCTACGCGCTCGCCCGGCTGCGCTTCCGCGGCGCCAAGCTCGTCCTCGGCCTCTTCCTCGCCACCCTGGTGCTCCCCGGCGAGGTCACCATCGTCTCCCAGTACGTGCTGGTGCGCGGCCTCGGTCTGGCCGACAGCCTGACCGGCGTCGCCCTGCCCGGCGCGATCGCCATGCTCAACGTGCTGCTGATGCGCACCGCCTTCGCCGCCGTCCCGCTCGAACTCGACCAGGCCGCCCTGGTCGACGGCGCCACCGTGTGGCAGCGCCTGTGGCACATCGGCCTGCCCAACGTGCGCGGCATGCTCAGCGTGATCGTCATCTTCACCTTCATCGGCGCCTGGGACGACTTCCTCTGGCCCCTGATCGTGCTCAACGACCCGCAGAAGTACACCCTCACCGTCGGACTCCAGTACCTCAACGGCACCTTCTCCGCGAACCCGCGGCTGATCGCGGCCGGCACCATGATCGCCTTCCTGCCGATCGTCGTGGTGTTCGGCGTCTGCCAGCGCTTCTTCTTCAAGGGCGTCGAGGAGGGAGCCGTCAAGGGTTAGGCCCCGTCCGGCCGTGTCCGACGATTCCCGACCCCACCGCCCGTTCGCCCCACACCCGTTGAGGAATCACCCGCCCATGAGCACCCCCGCACCGCAGCGCCCCCGCTTCGGCGTCAACTACACGCCCAGCGCCGGCTGGTTCCACCACTGGCTCGACTTCGACCTCGACGCCGTCCGCGCCGACTTCGACTCCATCGCCGCACTCGGCCTGGACCACGTCCGGGTCTTCCCGCTCTGGCCGCTGTTCCAGCCCAACCGCACCCTGATCCGCCCGCGCGCCGTCGAGCAGCTGGCGGCCCTGGTGGACGCGGCCGGCGAACGCGGACTGGACGTCGCGGTGGACGGCCTCCAGGGCCACCTGTCGAGCTTCGACTTCCTGCCCTCCTGGACGCAGACCTGGCACCGGCGGAACATCTTCACCGACCCCGAGGTCCTCGACGGCCAGGCCGCCTACCTGCGCACCCTCGCCGAGGCGCTGCACGAGCGGCCCAACTTCCTCGGCATGACGCTCGGCAACGAGATCAACCAGTTCTCCGGCGAACCCCACCCCGACCCCGACCGGATCACCCCCGGGCAGGCCGACGCCTGGCTGCGCCGGATGCTCGACGCCTGCGAGCAGGGCGCGCCCGGCCGGATGCACCTGCACGCCTCCTACGACGCCGCCTGGTACCTGGACGAACACCCGTTCACCCCCTGGCACTCGGCCCGGATCGGCGCCGCCACCGCCGTGCACTCCTGGGTGTTCAACGGCACCGCCCAGCGCTACGGCGCCCACTCCACCGCCACCGCACAGCACGCCGCCTACCTGGTCGAGCTCTCCAAGGCCTGGGCGGACGACCCGGCCCGCCCGGTCTGGCTGCAGGAGGTCGGCGCCCCCGCCCCGCACATCACCGCCGAGGACGCCGCCCGGTTCACCGGCGCCACCGTCGAGGCCGTACTCGACTGCCCGGACGTGTGGGGCGTCACCTGGTGGTGCTCGCACGACGTGGACCGCTCGCTGGCCGACTTCCCCGAGCTGGAGTACAGCCTCGGCCTGCTCACCACCGACCGCGCGGTCAAGCCGGCCGGCGCCCGGCTGGCCGAGGCCGCCGCCGAGGCGCGCCGCTCCTGGCAGCCGCCGGAGCCGCGCACCACCGCCGTGGTGGTGGCCACCGGGGACGAGGTGACCGCGCCCAAGCGCTCGGTCTGCGGGCCCGGCGGCGCCGTCTACGAGGCGTTCATGCGCCTCGCCGAGGCGGGCGCCCGCCCGACCACCGTCCTCGCCGAACACGCCGAGGACCAGGCCCACCTGGCCGCGCGCGGGATCACCGAGGTGGTCCACCCGGACGACGTACCTTCTCTCTGACCCTTCGCCTCAGCCGTTACCCCTCAGTCACGCAACGGAGCCCGCTGACATGCACGATGACCGCACGCTGGTCGAGTCCCGCCTCAATCGCGTCCTGGACGAGCGCATCCGCCCGGCCGTCTACCCCGAGTCCGTCCCGCTGGAGGTCGGCATCTGGACGGCACCCGGCGAGCCCGTCCCGGTCGCCGAGGGCCTGGCCGCGCCGCGCACCCCGATCGCGGTCGGCGACGCCTGGGGCGCGCCGTGGGGCACCAGCTGGATCACCGTGACCGGCACCGTGCCGCAGGCCTGGGCCGGGCGGACGGTCGAGGCGCTGATCGACCTCGGCTTCGACGCCAACATGCCCGGCTTCCAGTGCGAGGGCCTGGTCTACCGCCCGGACGGCACCCCGGTGAAGGGCCTCAACCCGCAGAACCAGTGGGTGCGCGTCGCCGCCCCCGCGGCCGGCGGCGAGCAGGTGCTGCTGCACGTCGAGGCCGCCTCCAACCCGGTCATCCTGGACTACCACCCCTTCCTGCCCACCGAGTTGGGCGACAAGGACACCGCCGGCGACCAGCCGCAGTACAAGCTGACCCGGATGGACCTCGCCGTCTTCGACGAGACGGTCTGGCAGCTGGTGATCGACCTGGAGGTGCTCGGCGAGCTGATGGCCGAGCTGCCGGTGGACGGCGCCCGCCGCTGGGACGTCCTGCGCGCGGTCGAGCGGGCGCTCGACGCGATCGACCTCCAGGACGTCAACGGCACGGCGGCCGCCGCCCGTTCGGAGCTCGCCGACGTGCTGGCCGCGCCCGCCGTGCCGTCCGCGCACCGGATCAGTGCGATCGGCCACGCGCACATCGACTCGGCCTGGCTCTGGCCGCTGCGCGAGACCGTCCGCAAGGTGGCGCGCACCACCGCCAACATGACCGCGCTGCTGGAGGACGAGCCGGACTTCCTCTACACCATGTCCCAGGCGCAGCAGTTCGCCTGGATCAAGGAGCACCGCCCCGAGGTGTACGCCCGGGTGCAGAAGGCGGTGGCCGAGGGCCGGTTCGTCCCGGCCGGCGGCATGTGGGTCGAGTCCGACACCAACATGCCCAGCTCGGAGGCGATGGCCCGGCAGTTCGTGCACGGCAAGCGGTTCTTCCTGGACGAGTTCGGGGTGGAGAACCACGAGGCGTGGCTGCCCGACACCTTCGGCTTCACCGGCGGCCTGCCGCAGATCATCCGCAACGCGGGCTCCAAGTGGCTGCTGACGCAGAAGATCTCGTGGAGCCAGATCAACAAGTTCCCGCACCACACCTTCCTCTGGGAGGGCATCGACGGGACGAGGATCTTCACCCACTTCCCGCCCGTGGACACCTACAACTGCTCCATGAAGGGCAGCGAGATCGCCCACGCGGCGAAGAACTTCAAGGACAAGGGGGTGGCCCGGCACTCGCTCGCCCCGACCGGCTGGGGCGACGGCGGCGGCGGCACCACCCGCGAGATGGTCGCCAAGGCGGGCCGGATGAAGGACCTGGAGGGCTCGGCCACCGTCCGCTGGGAGAAGCCCGCCGAGTTCTTCGCCAAGGCCGAGGCCGAGTACCCGAACCCGCCGGTCTGGGTCGGCGAGCTCTACCTGGAGCTGCACCGGGCCACCCTGACCAGCCAGGCGAAGACCAAGCAGGGCAACCGGCGCAGCGAGAACCTACTCCGCGAGGCCGAACTCTGGTGCGCCACCGCCTCGTTGCGCACCGGTGCGGCCTACCCGTACGAGCAACTGGACCGGATCTGGAAGACCGTCCTGCTGCACCAGTTCCACGACATCCTGCCCGGCTCCTCCATCGCCTGGGTGCACCGCGAGGCCGAGGCGACGTACGCGGCGCTGGCCGCGGAACTGGACTCGCTGATCGACGGCGCCCAGCAGGCCCTCGCCGGGGACACCGCCGGCGGGCGCGAGCTGGTGTTCAACTCGGCGCCGCACCCGCGCTCGGCCGTCCCGGCCGGCGGGGCCGCACCGGCCGTGTTCGGCGCGGGCGCCTGCGAGGTCGTCGAGCGGCCCGAGGGCGGCTTCCTGCTGCGCAACGGGCTGCTGGACGTGGTCGTGGACGCCGACGGCCTGGTGGCGTCGGTGGTCGAGGTGGCGAGCGGCCGGGAGAGCGTCGCCCCCGGCACCCGGGCCAACCTGCTCCAGCTGCACCCGGACTTCCCCAACATGTGGGACGCCTGGGACGTCGACCAGTTCTACCGCAACACCGTCACCGACCTGACCGCCGTGGACGCGCTGACGGCGCTCTCCGCCCCCGACCAGGCCGCCGTCCGAGTGGCGCGCTCCTTCGGCTCGTCCACCGTCGTCCAGACCCTCACCCTGCGGGCGGGCGAGCAGCGGCTCGACATCGACACCGAGGTCGACTGGCACGAGACCGAGAAGTTCCTCAAGGCCGCGTTCCCGCTGGACGTGCACACCGAGCGCTACGCCGCCGAGACCCAGTTCGGCCACCTCTACCGGCCCACCCACACCAACACCAGCTGGGACGCCGCCAAGTTCGAGGCCTGCAACCACCGCTTCGTCCACCTCGACGAGCCCGGCTGGGGCGTCGCCCTCGTCACCGCCTCCACCTACGGCCACGACGTCACCCGCGCCGTGCGCGACACCGACGGCGGCACCACCACCACGGTCCGCTTCTCGCTGCTGCGCGCGCCCCGCTTCCCCGACCCGAAGACCGACCAGGGCCTGCACCGCTTCCGGCACGCCCTCGTCCCGGGCGCGGCGATCGGCGACGCCGTCCGCGAGGGCTACCGGATCGGCCTGCCCGAGCGGCGCGTCACCGGCAGCGCCGAGCAGGTCGCGCCGCTGGTGCGGCTGGACAACGACGCGCTGGTCGTCAGCGCGGTCAAGCTCGCCGACGACCGCAGCGGCGACCTGATCGTCCGGGTCTACGAGGCGGGCGGCGGCCGCGCCC
This sequence comes from Kitasatospora sp. NPDC094016, assembly GCF_040304045.1. Taxonomy (NCBI): domain Bacteria; kingdom Bacillati; phylum Actinomycetota; class Actinomycetes; order Kitasatosporales; family Streptomycetaceae; genus Kitasatospora; species Kitasatospora sp. NPDC094016. Next base: position 12,072 of record NZ_JBEOUK010000020.1, on the reverse strand, counting down.
GGGGCCTGCTCACCACCTCCTACCCGCTGGCCGGCGCCGTCCCCTGCGACCTGCTGGAGCGGCCCTGGGACGGCACCCGCGGCGAGGTGACCGTGGAGGACGGCGCGGTGCGGCTGGCGCTGCGGCCGTTCGAGCTGGTCACGCTGCGCCTGAGCGCGGCGGGCTGAGCACCGCCGGCATATGGCGTGCGGGGCCCCGCTGTCAGGGCCACCGCACGCCATATGCCGCGCCCCGCCTGCCGCACTACGCTGATCGGCGCCCCGGCCCGCCCGCCGGGGCGCCGCCCCCGCCCGAACCCGCCTGGAGCCCGCCGCGATGACCCTCGCCCCGCCGCCCGCCGCCACCCCGCTGTTCGCCGCCGTGGACATCGGCGGCACCAAGATCGCCGGTGCGCTGGTCGACGGCCACGGGCAGCTGCGGCACCGGCACCAACTGCCCACCCCGGCCCGGGAGCCGGGCGCAGCCGTGCTCGCCGTCGTGCACGAGGTGCTGGACCGGCTCGCCGCCACCGCCGACTGGGCCGCCGTGACGGCCGTCGGGATCGGCAGCGCCGGCCCGGTCGACCTCGTCGCCGGCACCGTCAGCCCCGTCAACATCCCCGGCTGGCTCGACTTCCCGCTGGTCGCCGAGGTCGCCGCGCACCCGGCGGTCGCCGCCCGGCGGCTGCCCGTCCACCTGGCCGGGGACGGCGTCGCGATGGCCGCCGCCGAGCACTGGCAGGGCGCCGCCCGGGACGCGGCCAACGCGCTGTGCCTGGTGGTGTCGACCGGGGTCGGCGCCGGGCTGGTGCTCGACGGCGCCGTCCGCCCCGGCCCGAGCGGCAACGCCGGCCACCTCGGCCACATCACCGTCGACCTGGACGGCGAGCCCTGCCCGTGCGGCTCGCGCGGCTGCCTGGAGGGCCTCGCCAGCGGCACCGCCATCGCCCGCCGGGCCCTCGCCGAGGGCTGGCGCCCGGCCGGGGAGGACCGCTCGGCCCGGGCCGTCGCCGCCGACGCCGAGGCGGGCGACCCGGTCGCGCTCGCCTCCTTCGACCGCGCCGCCCAGGCCCTCGCCGCCGGGATCGCCGCCACCGCGGCCCTGGTCGACCTCGACCGGGTGGTGGTCGGCGGCGGCGTCGCCACCGCCGGCGACGTCCTGTTCGCACCGCTCGCCCGCCACCTCGACCGCTACGCCACGCTGTCCTACATCCGCGGCCTCGACGTCCGCCGCGCCGAACTCGGCACCGATGCCGGGCTGATCGGCGCGGCCGCGCTCTGCCGCTGACCCGACCCCTCGGAGGCCGCGCCATGTCGCTCCCGCCCTTCGCCCTGCTCCACAACCCGGTCCGCCCGTACGCGTGGGGCTCGCCCACCGCCATCCCCGCGCTGACCGGCACCGCGCCGACCGGAGCCCCGCAGGCCGAACTGTGGATGGGCGCACACCCGTCGGCGCCCTCCGAGCTGCTGGCTCCGGACGGCGCCGGCCGACCACAGCCGCTGGACGAACTCATCCAGCGGTACCCGAACGCCATGCTCGGGCCGGACACCGTGGGGCGGTTCGGCCCGGCGCTGCCGTTCCTGTTCAAGGTGCTGGCCGCCGACCGGGCGCTCTCCCTCCAGGTCCACCCGACCCGGACCCAGGCGGCGGCCGGGTACGCGGCCGAGGAGGCCCGCGGGATCCCGCTCGACGCACCCGAACGAGTCTTCAAGGACCCCGGGCACAAGCCCGAACTCATCTGCGCCCTCGGGGACTTCGAAGCGCTGTGCGGCTTCCGCCCGGCGCCCGGAACGGCCCGGCTGCTGGACGCGCTCGCCGTCCCGCTGCTCGCCCCCTGGGCGGACGACCTCCGCGCGCGCCCCGCCGCCGAGGCCCTGCCCGCGCTGCTGCGCCGGGCTCTGGCCGAGGACCGACCTACCCGACCCCAACTCGCCGACGTGACCAGGGCGTTGCACCGGCTCGCGGCCGAGGGCGGCCCGTTCGCCGAGGCCTGCGCCGGCTACGCCCGCGCCGCCGCGCAGTACCCCGGCGACCCGGGCCTGATCGCCGCCCTGCTGCTCAACCACGTCCGGCTCACGGCGGGCCAGGCCCTCTACCTGGACGCCGGGGTGCCGCACGCCTATCTCCGGGGCGTGGGCGTGGAGTTGATGGCCAACTCGGACAACGTGCTGCGCTGCGGGCTCACCCCCAAGCACGTCGACGTCGACGGCCTGCTGGCGGTCACGTCCTTCCGCACCGGTGAACCGCAGGTCCTCGCGGCGCTCCCGGGCGACCGGTTCGAGGACGAATTCTCCTCCCCCGCCGAGGAGTTCAGGCTCTCCCGGCTGCGCCCCGGCCCGGCCGCCGTCCGCGCCGAGCTACCCACCCCGCAGATCCTGCTGTGCGTCGAGGGCCGCGCCCGACTGCACGCCCCCGGCTTCGCGGACCTCGACCTCCCCCGGGGCGCGTCCGTCTACCTGCGGCCGGGCGCCGGGCCGGTCGAGCTGACCGGCCGGGGTGCGGAGCTGTTCCGGGCCACCACCGGCGCGCCGGCCCAGGCCGGCACCGGGTGGCCGAACAGCAGGTCGTAGCCGTCCGGGAGCTGCTCGACCACGCGGTCGACCAGCTCCTGCGGGGCCAGGTCGGCGAGGGTGCCGAGCACGGCCCCGATGTCCCACGGCCCGGTCGCCTCGGTAGCGCCGTCGATCCAGCCGACCACGCCGCGCACGAAGCGCTCGGCGGTCAGCGGTTCGGCGGCGGGCCCGGCATCGCGCAGCAGCGGGGCGTACGCCTCGGGCAGCACCTCGGCGAGCTCGGCCCGTTCGGCCCCGACCAGGTGCTCACCGAGCAGTGCGAGCACGACCCGGATGGCGTGCTCCGCCTCCGCCTCGCTCGGGTACTCCCCGCAGTCGACGACGCGGGCGCGGAAGTCCTCCGGGGAGATGGTCATCGCGTCCTCCTTCCGGTCGGCGGGACCGGCTGCGCTCCGCCCGGAAGCCGGAGGCCGAGAGCCGCCGGCCCTCTCGCGGGCGGTCCCTGGCCCGGTGGCCCGGTGGTGGCGGACGGCTGGTGGCGGACGGCCCGTGGCGGACGGCTGGTGGCGGACGGCCCGTGGCGGACGGCTGGTGGCGGACGGCCCGTGGCGGACGGCTGGTGGCGGCGAGGTCCGGTCGGCTGCGCCGTCACGGTCTGTGACCGCCTGGGGTTCGCCGGTACCCGTGCTGCTCAGCGTACTGCGGCGCGGCGGCACGGCGGCAGGGAGACCGGCCGGACGGATCGACGCCGTTGTCGATCACGCCGCCGGCCCGCGCCCTGCCCGGCGCGGGGCCACCAGGGGCCCGGGTGTCAGGCCGCCGACGCCCGACACCGTCTGCGGGTGCGGTGCGGCAGAGCGGCGCCCGAGCGGGCCGCCACGCGCTGCGGCGGAGGCCCCGTGACCGGCGCGGCCGGTGCGGCGGGCACAGCCTGCGCAGTGGGGACCCGCACCGCGTCCGGCATAAACGCCTCGAGAAAACTGCGCTCGTTCGAACTGAGTTTGCGCGAGCGGCCGGACTCACGGTCCCGTGCGACCACCACGGTCCTGGCCCGCATAAAGGTGAGCGGGTCACGGCAGACATCCACCACGATATGCATGGAACTTCGCCCGATCCGTTCAACCGTCAACTGCACCGACAATGGCTCGGGCCGGTGGTACAACTGCTCCAGAAAATCGATCTCGTGTCGCGCGATAATGAATCCGGACGGGAACAGGGCGTCCCGGACGGCGGTCTCGTGGTGGCAGAACATGTCGTAAATCCCCTCCTGGACGTAGCCGACCAGTCGGGCGTTGTTGATGTGCCCGTTCTCGTCGACGTCGCTCCACCGGGTGGGGCAGGACAGCACGTGCACGCCCGGGTGCAGCGCGCTCACTGCTGCGTCAGCCCGGCACCGGTCGCGGCGGGGAGCAGCGCCCGGCGCAACCTGGCGTAGTAACCGGACTGTTCCGCCGCCATCCGGGCCGCCGTCCAACCCTCCTCGGCCGCCTCCGCGGCGACCTGGACGACCAGGCTGTCGAGCACCGCGTCGACCGACCGGCAGAGTTCGGCGACCGCCGCGAGACGTTCGGTGACATCGGCGCCGACGGCCGCGCCCCGGGCCGGGAAAGCGGCCAGCGATTCCGCCGCGAGCTGCAGGTCGTCGACGGTGTCCGGCATTTTCTCCGGCATGTTTTCCGGCATCAGATTCGACACGTTTTTCTCCATGACTCATTCCGGCCATTACGGCCCGGTAACTGGTGTTCGAATACACCGAATCGGTGTCGGCCCCCCGACGCCTTCGACGCTATCCCAAGCCGACACGGTCGACGGATGGTTTACGGACGGCGACGGGAAACTCACTTCTATTGGAGTAGTTTGCCGGGGTACACAATATGCCCCATCATCCGAATGCCGTCGGCAGAACGGGTGGCATCGGCGACCCGAACCCCGAAACCGGCACCTGCACGTCGAAGATCTGCTACCAGCCTCCCCACCACCTCGCCTTGTAGAGATGCGTCCCCCGCAGCATCCGCGTCCCGTCCGGCCGGTGCAGGGTGATCACCGAGGTGCACCAGGAGCACGGCCCGCTGTGGTCGGGGGCCACCGTCAGCAACCGTCCGGTGCCGGGCTCGTCCCCGACGCTCTTCACGTCCCGGACCGCTGCGGGGCCGCCCAGCCGCACGGCGGTGAAGCGGTCGGCCGCCGGGTCGTACCGCCACAGGCCGGCCAGCGTGCTCACCCAGAACCGCCCTGGCTCGGCCAGCACCGGCGCGAGGTCGTGCCCGCCGTGGTCGGGCAGCGGCGTCGACCGGACGGCGGTCAGGGTGGGCGCCGCCGGGGTGCCGCCCACCCGCAGCGCGGTCAGCACGTCGTCGCCGAGCACCCAGAGCAGGCCCGTCCGGCCGTCCCAGTGCACGCCGTGCGCGCCCGGGAGCGGGTAGCCGGCGTGGGCGGTGGCACGCGGCCCCTGCGAAGCCGCGTACAGCCGCACCCACCCGCCGCCGCTCGCCGCGACCGCGACATTGCCGTCCGGCAGCAGCTCGATGCTGTGCGGATTGGCCGCCCCACCCAGGTCCGCCGCCCAGTGGGTCGCGCCGGTGGTGGTGTCCACGACGGCGGCCAACCCGCCGGAGGCGGTGGTCAGCAGGTAGCGCCGGCCCTGCCGGACCCGGCTCTTCGCCTCGTCCGGATTCGTCCAGCTCCGCGCGGGCGTCAGGTCCGCGAGCCCGGCCGCCCGGTCGGCGCTCCAGCCCCACACGACCGGCAGCCGCCCCGGGCCCCGGTAGGCCATCAGCTCCTCGGCGCTCTGCAGCACCAGGACGCCACGCGACTCCTGGTCCACCACCACGACCGCCCACCCGGGCGACCTGGCCTGCGCGCCGGTCGCCGGCGCGCAGAACAGCAGGGCGCACCCGGCACACAGCGCGCACAGGGCCACCAGCGTTCTCCTCAGCACGCCCCCACCGTGCTTGCTCCCGGGCCGCTTTGCACGGCGGAGCGTCCGAACGGCCGTGGCGAGCACGGTGGCGGATCCGAGGTGCCGATCCGCCACCGTGCCCGCTACCGCCCACCGTGCTCGGTGGCGCCCGGATCCGCGCGGGCCCGCTCCCTCACACCCGGATCCGCGCGGTCGTGTTCACCACCTCCCGGAGACGACGTCCGCGACGCGGGCGATCGGCGAGGTGGTGGCCCGTCCGCCCGCCTCCTGGCGGTCCGCCGCGTGGTAGGCCGCGTACATCGCGTGCACCCCGATCCAGCGCAGCGGCTCGGGCTCCCAGCGGCGCACGGTGTGGCCCACCCAGGGCAGCCCGGTCAGCCCGGTGTCCCGCCCGAGGACCAGGTCGCGCAGGGTCCGGCCCGCCAGGTTCGTCGTGGTCACCCCGCTGCCGACGTACCCGCCCGCCCAGCCGAGGCCACTCGCCCGGTCCAGCTCCACCGTGGCGCACCAGTCCCGGGGCACGCCGAGCACGCCCGCCCAGGCGTGGTCGATCCGGGCGCTCGCGGCCGCCGGGAAGAAGCGGTTCAGGATCTGCCGGAGCTGGCGCACGGTCTCCACCTGGGTGCCGCCGTCCGCGTCCGTCCGCGAGCCGAACCGGTACGGCACACCCCGGCCGCCCAGCGCGATCCGGTCGTCCGCGGTGCGCTGCGCGTACATGTAGGCGTGCGCGAAGTCGCCCAGCACCTCGCGGCCCTGCCAGCCCGCTTCCGCCCAGAAGGCGGGCGGCAGCGGCTCGGTGGCGATCATCGCCGAGTTCATCGGCAGCCAGGTCCGCCGCTCGCCGCGAAGGCCCGCCGTGAACCCCTCGGTGGCGCGCAGCACGTACTCGGCGGTCACCGTGCCCTGCGGCGTCACCGCGCGCGGCCGGGCGTACGCGGTGCCCGGCAGGATCGCCGTCACCGCCGTCCCCTCGTGCACCGCCACCCCGAGGTCCCGCACCACCCGCGCCAGCCCGCGCACCAACTCCGCTGGTTGGATCCGCGCACCGTACGGCGTCCAGGTGCCGCCGAGGGCGCCCGCGACGGCGATCCGGTCGGCGGCCTCCTTGGCGCCCAGCAGCTCGACGCGGTCCTCACCGTACGCCCGCTCGGCGGCGGCGAAAGCCTTGAGCCGCTCCAACTGGGCGCTGTTCCTAGCGACTTCGAGTACGCCGCCACGCACGATGTGCGCGTCGATCCGCTCGGCGGCGGCGACGTCCACGACCTCCCCGACCGCCTCGTCCATCGCCCGCTGCATCGCCGCCGCCGCACCCGGCCCGTACCGCTTCGCGAACGCGCCCCGGCCCGCGAACCCGTTGTACAGCCACCCGCCGTTGCGCCCCGAGGCGCCGTAGCCGCAGAACCGGCGCTCCAGCACCGCGATCCGCAGCGACGGCTCCGCCTTCTTCAGGTAGTACGCCGTCCACAGCCCGGTGTACCCGCCGCCGACGATACACACGTCGACGTCCGCGCTCCCGGGCAACGCCGGCCCCGGCTCCGGCAGCCCGCTCGCCGCGTACCAGAACGACACCTCGCCGTTGACCGCCACCAGAACCTCCCACACCCGTCGCCGACCTGCCCGGACGCTACGCCGCACCGGCCACGCCGGAACACCCCCACACTGCCAAGATCCCCGGGCCGGGCCAGCCACCCTGTCAGTCCGCCAACAGCTCCAGCACCCGCAGGCCGCGCCCTGCGAACCGGCGCCGGCTGAACCGCTTTCATACCCCGCAGGTCGTAGGCCATCAGGACCACGGCTCCGACCCCGCCTCCTCCTGCGCGCGGACGACCGCCGTCGGTGCCGCGTGGTGCCCTGGAGTCCCGGGCACGCGGCCCGGCGAGAGGAGACGCTCCGTGAACCCGTCCACGCCGTACAGGACTCGACCACTCCGGCTCAGCGCAGCGGCCGTCGCCGCGGGCGCACTGCTGCTCGGCATGGCCGCCGCGCCCGCGGCCCAGGCGGCGGGCCCCCGGGCCGACGTCGTGCAGCAGCGGCTCGACGCGCTGGTCCGGCAGGACGGTGTGCCCGGCGCGCTGGCCACCGTGCGGGACCGGAACGGGCACTCCCGTACCTACACGGCCGGGGTGGGCGATCTGGCCACCGGCGCGGCGGTGCCGGTGGACGGGCAGGTCCGGGCGGGCAGCAACACCAAGTCCTTCACGGCCGTCGTGGTCCTGCAACTCGTCGCCGAGGGCAAGGTCGACCTGGAGGCCTCCCTCGACACCTACCTGCCGGGCCTCGTCCGCGGCACCGGCGCCGACGGCAGCCGCATCGACGGGCGGAAGATCACCGTCCACCAGATCCTCCAGCACACCAGCGGCCTGCCCGACTACACCCACTTCCTGCCCGACCAGGGCCTCTCCCAGTACCACGAGCCCCGCGACCTGCTCGACCTCGCGCTCGCCCAGAAGCCCGACTTCGAGCCCGGCAAGGGCTGGAAGTACTGCAACACCGGTTACCTGATCGCCGGTCTGATCATCCAGAAGGTCACCGGGCGGCCCGTCGGCGAGGAGATCACCCGGCGGGTCATCGACCGCATCGGCCTGCGCCACACCTACTTCCCCGCCCAGGGCGACATGACGGTGCACGAGCGCCACCCGCACGGCTACTACACCGAGGAGCCCGGTGACCAGCCGCTGGACGTCACCGAGCAGGACATGTCCTGGGCCTGGACGGCCGGCGCCCTGGTGTCCACGAACAGCGACCTCAACCGCTTCTTCCGCGCCCTGCTCGGCGGCGAGTTGCTGGCCCCGGCCCAGCTCGCCCAGATGCAGGTGACCGTCCCCGCCGAGTACATGGGCCCCGGCGGCCGTTACGGGCTGGGGCTCGCCAGCCGTCCGCTGTCCTGCGGGGGTGTGTACTGGGGCCACGGCGGCACGCTCCCGGGCTACGTGACCCGCGGTGGTGTCACCGAGGACGGCCGCGCCGCCGACATCGCCGTCACCACCCTGCCGTCCGCCGATGTCAAGCAGCGCGTCGCCGACGCCGTCGACGCCGCGCTCTGCCGCTGAGGCGCTGAGGCGCTGAGGCGCTGAGAGCGGAACCCGGGCGACGACCGTGCCCGGCCCCGCGTCACGGGGCGGGCACGGTCACTCATCCGCCGTCTCAGCCGATGGTCGAGCCGGTGACGGGCTCGGAGAGTTCGACGGTCTTGCCGTTCAGGCCGGCCTTGACGAACTGCCAGGTGAGGCCGTTGATGACGCCCTGGCCGAGCGGGGCCAGCTGGGCGAACGCGGGCTGGCTGAGGTCGAGGTGGCTGGCATCGCAGGAGGGGCACTTGTCCCGGACGGGGACGGTGACGGTCTTGCCCTGGTAGCTGACCTTGACCGAAATGCCCTGACACAGGGGGTCGTTGTTGGGGTTGGCGCTGGTCCACCAGGTGTGGGAGACCGCGACGAGCATCTGGTTGGAGGCGTTGATCTGGGTGCCGCAGGCGCCGTAGCCGGCGTCGTTGTAGTAGGTGGCCTTGCCGGCCATGGGCGTGTTGATCGGTATCGCCGCGCTGGCGGTGCCGGCGGTGAGGGCGATGAGGGCGGCGGCCGCGAGCGGGGCGCCCGCGAGGATCCTGAGGTTCTTGCTGATGGCGCGCATGGTTCCCTCCGGTTCTCTAGCCATGGGCATGACAGGCAGAAGTCGCCGAAGCCGCACGAGGGTTCAGCGAAACCGCCCGATGCCCGTCCGAGTGAAGAGAACGTATGCGCTCGACGGTGGCGTGGTCCAGACCGCCGCCATGTTGACATGAACACAAGTCAGGAATCTTTACCAATACGGCCGAAGGGGCGAAGATACGTGACCGCGTCGCGCCGCAGGGTGTTGACAGGCCACCACGCCCACCCCCGGAGGCCCCGCCCCATGCGCACCGCACTCGCCGCCCTGCTCCTCGGCGCCGCCCTGATCCCGGCCGCCGCCGCACCCGCCAACGCCGCACCCGTGCCCCGCGCGGTGAACCAGGGCTACAACATCCCCGTCGGCGGCGTCACCGACCTCGGCGCGCTGCCGGTGCTCGGCAGCCTCGGGCTGGACTTCGCCCGCCTGCTCGGGCAGTAGGGGCGCGGCCCCCTCGAATCCGGCACCCTCGAATCCGGCACCCTCACAGCCGGCACCCTCACAGCCGGACGCTGAACAGGCCCCCGGAGAGCGGCTCCTGGTCGGACCGGGCGGACGTGATGTAGAGCGTCCGCCCGTCCGGCCCGCCGAAGGCGCAACTGGTGACGCGCGGCACCGGCAGCTCGACCGACGCCAGCACCTCGCCCTCGGGCGAGAGGCAGTGCACCGCCCAGCCGTCCCAGAACGCCACCCACAGGTTTCCGTCGGCGTCGAGCGTCATGCCGTCCGGGTAACCCGGCAGGTGGGAGACGTCGAGCGTGCGGATCCGCTCGCCGAGGGGGCCGTGCTCGGGGTAGGGGTAGAGGGCGATGCGGCGCGTGGTGGTGTCGATGTGCCAGAGCCGGTCGGGCTCCGGCCAGGCGAGGCCGTTGGGGATGTCGAGCCCGCCGAGGATCGCCCGGACGCCGCCGTCGCGCTCCAGCCGGTACAGCGATCCGGGCTCGCGCGGCTCCCCCCGCCCCATCGAGCCGGCGACCGGTCGGCCGTACGGGTCGGTCTTGCCGTCGTTCATCCGGCGGTCCGGGCGGTCGGCCTCGACGGCGGCGACCAGCGCGGTGCGGCCGGTGGCCGGGTCGAGCCGCTCGAAGCCGCGCTCGGTGGCGAGCATCAGCCCGCCGTCGCCGTACGGCATCAAGGTGCCGGGGGTGACGTCGAGTTCGACCGAACTGATCGCGCCCGAGGCCGGGTCCAGGGTGAGCACCCGCCGGTCGGGGATACCGATCCAACGCAGCAGTTGCGCGGACTGGTCCCACAGCGGGCCCTCGCCCAGCTCCAGGTACGGTGTGTCGGCGACCGGTTCGGCACGCACAGCGGGGCCCTCCTCGAACAAGGTGTCAGCGCAACAGGGCTTCGGGCGGCATCGCGGTCGTTCCACCGTCCACGGCGAGGCGGGCACCGCTGACGACCGAGGATTCCTCGCTCGCCGGGAAGCCGACCACTCGCGCGACCTCGGCCGCACTGCCGAACCGCCCCAGTGGGGACGACCGTAGCATCGCGGCGCTCGGCCGCGGATCCGTCCGCACGCGCCGGTTTGCGCTCGACCGGGACGAGCGCCGAAAGCGACCGCCGCCGTTGTTGTCGCCGCTCGCTCGCTCTCCGACCGTCCGTCCGTCCGTCCCACCGTCGCCCGGGCGCTGCGCGAGGCGGCGGCCGCCTTCGGGTGACGGCCCGGGGCGCCGGTGGCCCCGGCGTGTCGGTGGTCCCAGTGGTCCCAGCGGTCCCGGTGCTCCGGGTGGTCCGGGTGGTCCGGGTGGATCTTCCCCGGAAGGCCCGCCGGGACCACCCCCACCCGGTTAGGCTCGATCCGCGCGGCGGCCGTCCGCGCACCGACCGAGGGGGAGCGTGTGATCAGGGACCTGCTGCCGGACGCCGTCGTGACCGAGGTGTCCTACGACGACCCGCCGGAGGCCCGGCTGGAACCGGCCGAGGAGGCCGCCGTCGTCCAGGCGGTGGCCAAGCGCCGCCGGGAGTTCACCACCGTCCGCCACTGCGCCCGCACCGCCCTCACCCGCCTCGGCATCCCCTACCGCCCGCTGGTCCCCGGCCTGCGCGGCGCCCCGAGCTGGCCCGACGGCGTCGTCGGCAGCCTCACCCACTGCGAGGGCTTCCGAGCGGCGGCCGTCGCCCTCTCCGGCGACCTCGCCTCGGTCGGCATCGACGCCGAGCCCGCCCTGCCGCTCCCGGACGACGTCCTGGACGTCATCGCGCTGCCCGAGGAGGGGAAGCGGATCGTCGACCTGCTCGCCGAGCACCCCGACACCCCGTGGGACCGCATCCTGTTCAGCGCCAAGGAGTCCGTGTACAAGGCGTGGTTCCCGCTCACCGAGCAGTTCCTGGACTTCAGCGAGGCCGACCTGGTCCTCTCCCCCGACGGCTCCTTCACCGCCCGCCTGCTCGTCCCCGGCCCGAACGTCAACGGCCGCCGCATCGAGGGCTTCGAGGGCCGCTGGGCCGTCGGTGACGGGCTGCTCGCCACCGCCATCGCGGTCGCCCGGTAGTCCGGCGCACCGGCGACCGCACTCGGCATATCCTCGACCCCGTGACCGTGACCTATGTGATAGCTGGCACCCGGATCCACACGCTGGACGACTTCTGGGACGTGGTCGGTGAGACCATCGGCAGCGACGGCTACTTCGGCCGGAACCTCGACGCCTTCGCCGACTGCCTGCGCGGCGGTTACGGCACCCCCGAGGACGGCGACTACCTGATCGAGTGGCGCGACCACGCGGTCTCCCGGCGCAACCTCGGCTACCCGGAGACGGCCCGCCAGCTGGAACTGCGGCTGGCCCACTGCCACCCCGCCAACCGCGAGCACGTCCGCGCCGACCTCGCCGCCGCCCGGGCCGGCAAGGGGCCGACGGTGTTCGACTGGCTGGTCCGGATCATCGAGGAGGAGCACCCGGGAGGCCTCCGACTGGCCTAGGGCGCGTATTCGGTCGTGATCAATCTGCGCGATTTACCTTCGCAGCGGGTCCAGTTCCGGTAAACCGTGGTGCGTGACGCGAGCGCAACTGA